>PNOB01000085.1 GCA_013824585.1 Desulfobacterium sp.
CATGGATTTATAAATAGTTCGTGTGGCAAGAAGATAAAGAAACCGGCTTTTACACAGAAAATGCCATCCTGGTCCGGCCAACTGACTGGCAAACGGATCTTCAAAAACAACCGGCGATTCATAAGCATAGTGGAGGGCTCGAATGACAGCCGCCATTTGTGCTGTCCGGCTTCTCTTTTTTGATTTCATCTTATTTTTCCCCTGGATTTTTTACAGATGAATGTAATCGTCTGATGATCCATTCTGTAGATTGACAGTTTAAAAATCCCATATTCAATTCCCAAAAGCAACCATGAAAAAAAGATCCATAATACCGTTATTAAAATACTCTTGCCAAATGCAAACCTTGAATAGTAAACATACAAAAACCATGCACTTATTTGTTAATGCGGCCAGGCTTGGGAAATGAGACATAAATGCATATTCCAGAATATCTTTTGGAATGTAGGTCGGGTTGAGGAACGAAACCCGACAGGCGCGGGATTTGTTCAACATGACCATGCAGATTTATCCCATTTTGCAATCAAGGCAATATAATTTTGTAGGGGCCGGCCTTGTGCCTGCCCGGGGATCGCGGCAGCATGAATGCAAATCGGAAGTTAGGGTTTGAATACAAAAGATAAACTCAAATATGGGGATGTGGATGTGGATCGAAATAGTTGTCGGGTTTCGTTCCTCAACCCGACCTACGAAATTGAAAAGGAACCGACATGTTAGAACATGATCTACAACGCTATTTTGGCTTTACGGCTTTTCAACCCGGACAGAGAGAAGTGATTCAGCGTGTCCTTAATCGTCAATCCGCCGGGGCAATCTTCCCGACTGGTGCCGGAAAATCCATGTGTTATCAACTTCCTGCCATGCTGCTGCCGGAGATGACATTGGTGGTCTCACCACTGCTGTCATTAATGAAAGATCAAATTGACTTTCTATCCGCGCATAATATTCCTGCCGCACGGATAGATTCGACTTTGCCGCCGGAAGATTACGCACGTGTCCTGGAACAGGCCAAACGCGGCGAGATAAAAATCCTGATGATTGCTGTGGAACGTTTCAAAAACGAACGCTTTCGCCACCATTTAGAGAGGATGAAGATAGGTATAATGGTGATTGATGAAGCGCATTGCATTTCCGAATGGGGACACAACTTTCGGCCGGAATATTTGAAACTGCCCGCGTATCAGCAGGAATTCAAGATCCCCCAGGTACTGCTGCTAACAGCAACCGCCACTGAACAGGTACGCGCGGATATGTGCCGAAAATTCAACATGCCCCCGGAGAGTATCACAGTTACGGGCTTCTACCGGCAGAATCTCTTTTTACAGGTAACACCCACTGCGGAAACCGAAAAAAATACACAGCTTCTGCAGCGCCTCAAAGCCGCGCCCCACGACCCCACGATTGTCTATGTCACCTTACAGAAAACCGCAGAACAAGTGGCAGAATTTCTGCAAAACAACCAGATTAATGCCGCGCCTTACCATGCCGGCATGAAGGATGAAGAACGCGAACAGATTCAAAACCGCTTTATGGCTGGAAGGCTGGATTGTGTCGCAGCGACGATTGCATTTGGCATGGGTATTGATAAACACGATCTCCGCCGCGTCATTCACTACGACTTGCCAAAATCTATCGAAAATTACAGTCAGGAGATAGGACGTTCCGGCCGCGACGGAAAACCTTCCTTCTGTGAAGTATTAGCCAACCGGGGCAATCTCACCATACTGGAAAACTTCATTTATGGAGATACGCCGGAAAAATCTGCCATCCATAAACTGCTGCACCAGATCAAGCACAATGAAGGATTTCTGTGGATGCTCAAACTCACCACATTATCCAACGACCTGAATATTCGTCCACTCCCGCTGAAAACGCTACTGGTGTATCTTGATATGGAAGGCATCATCCGCCCCAAATACGCCTATTTTGAGGAATATTCCTTTCAATACCGAACCGAACCATCTCAAATTATCAGCCAATTCCAGGGGGAACGCCGGCAGTTTGTCGACGCCCTGATAGCCCATTGCCAGACCAAAAAAACATGGACATATGTGGATATGACAGCGATGTTGCACGACTATCAGACCGACCGGACGCGGGTGTTGGCCGCGTTGGAGTATTTTGCGGAAAAAGGCTGGATTAAGTTGCAGGCCAAGCAAGCCGTGGAAACCTATGATATTCTAACAAAGGTGTTCGACCTTGAACAGGTTACGGAGAAAATGTTCCGCCTCTTTACCGGCAAGGAAACTCACGAAATCCAACGAATCCACAATATGCTGAACTTTTTTGAGAGCCAATCCTGCCTGAGCAAAAGCCTGGCCGCGTATTTTGGGGAACAATTGACACAGGCATCCTGTGGCCATTGTTCCGTCTGTCAGCAGGGCAGCGCAAATATCCAGCAGACCGTCAGCCTGCCTCCCCTAACCAATCTTGACTATCTCACATTGATACAAGATTTTACACAAGCCATCAAAGAGCATGGCTCGGTGGTCAATCTCACGAAATTCCTGTGCGGCATCCATACGCCCGTCTTCGTCAAACTCAAAATGAAAGCCCTGCCGCATTTTGGTGCGCTGGAGCATTACCCATTTCAGGAGGTCAAGCACTGGGTGACAAAACATTTTTCAATGAGGAAGACTATTTTTCCTATCTGGAATTGATGGCAGAATGGTGCATAAGGTACCATGTACAAAAAATATGAAAGAACCGGACGACCATTTGGGAAAAGTTGTTTTCTTGATACAAAGGAACGTCTTTTAAGCCGCAGATTCAAGCCCCGGAGATTGGGGCCGAAGAGAAAAGCGAAAGATAAAGGTGTTACCCGAATTCAAGATAATCGAAAATTTGTGAAAGGCTTTGTTTGACCATTTTTTGATCACTATCTGACAAATGACCGATTTTTCTAATTATAAATCTATTGTCGAGGGTGAACAATTTCATCCTCACAACTGAGGGAGCGGTTAATCCCGATTTTTTCTTATTTATGATTTCACAGTCCAGTGGCCAGGGGGCATTTTTCTTACTGGTGATCATTGCCAAAACAGAGTGGTCAATTTTATTTCCGAAATTGGAAGTTTGTGACAGCACAAGGGCGGGTCTTCTTTTTGTTTGAGCAGAATCAGTAAATGGAAACGGAACAACTACAACATCAAAAGGTTCATAGATCACTGTATGCTTCCTCATCGTTTTGTGAATACCATTCACTTAGAGTGGGAACAAGTGCATTCGTAAATTCAATGTCTATTGGACTTGCTTTTTTGAGTTTAATTATGTCTTTATCGATTTCAAAAGCGATAATATCACCAGCTTTGAGGTCTAATTTTCTTCTCACGGCTTCGGGGACAGTAGCTTGGTATTTTTTTGTAAGTTTGCTTATTGCTGTTTGCATAATATTCTCCCATATAAGCAATGCGGTATTACGGTAATACTAATACGACAGGTAATATCTGTCATTATATAAAAATCCAACCAAGATAGAATCATGACCGCACAAATATCAGAATTTACTTACCCGCACTTGGTATACCCGCAAGCATGACATGTCATACATCCCTCTTCAAAACTGATATGCTGGCCGCACTCCGGGCATTCGTCACCTTTAAAGGTATTGCCGAAACGTTTGGTTTTGCCGCTTTTGTTTTTGACATATCGCTGCTCCAGAATCTGGCCGATTGCATCCGGGATGGAAAGAACCAGCTCCCCGTTATAGAAGACCGTATGCTCCCCCCGGATTCCCTTTACCTGTTCAATAATATTATCCACGGTTACGCCGGATCGGAGCGCCAGAGAGATGAGGCGGCCGATCGCCTCTGTCTTGGCCATGGTGGATTTTCCGGATTTGCCGATGGTTGCGAACACCTCAAATGGCCGTCCTTCATATTCGGTAACGGTAACATAAAGATGCCCCATTCCTGTCCGGATCTTGGTTGTAAAACCCTCCAGGGTTTCTGGCCGATCCTGTACCATGGTCATGAAACTGTCCTCTGTTGTCTTTTTTGCCGGGAAGGAAAGAACCTGATTCTCCTTGCTTCCATCACGATAAATGGTAACACCTTTGCAGCCCAGTTCATATGCCATGTCATAAATCTTCCGCACATCCTCTTCTGTGGCGTCCTTGGGAAGATTAACGGTTTTGGATACTGCATTGTCCGTATATTGCTGAAAAGCCGCCTGCATACGTACATGCCATGTGGCTAAAATATCATGGGCCGTAACAAATACCCTTCTGACATCAACCGGGATCTCTTCCATATCCCGTATGCTTCCTTTTTCCGCAATCTTTGTCATCAATTCTTTGCTGTAAAAACCTCTCTGTCTCGCAACCTGTTCAAAGTATGGATTGACTTCCACCAGCTTATCGTTATCCATTACATTCCGGACAAAACTGAGGGCAAACAGCGGCTCAACCCCGCTTGAACAGCCGGCAATGATACTTAACGTTCCTGTCGGTGCAATGGTCGTGGTTGTTGCATTCCGGTATCGGCAATTCTCCTGATCCTTGAAAATACTTTTGTTGAAATTCAGAAACACACCACGCTCTTCGGCAAGCTGTTTTGAAGCAGCATGGGATTCCTCCTGTACGAATTTCATCACTTCTTCCGCAATGGCCAGCGCCTGGTCCGAATCATAGGAAATGCCCAGTTGAAAAAGAAGATCTGCAAAACCCATAACGCCCAGACCGATTTTTCGATTCCCCTTTACCATCTTTTCAATTTCCGAAAGAGGATACTTTGACTGATCAATGGTATTATCCAAAAACCGGACTGAATTCCACACCAGTTTTTTCAAGCCCTCATAATTAATTTCCGCGACCGGCCCGCTATAGTGAACAAACTTTGCCAGATTAATTGATCCCAGGTTGCAGGCCTCCATGGGAAGAAGCGGCTGCTCACCGCAGGGATTGGTGCTTTCAATTTCTCCCAGCTCAGGCGTTGGATTATCCCGGTTGATGCGATCCAGAAAAATAATGCCTGGGTCTCCGTTTTTCCAGGCATGTTTAACCAGATTCTGATAGGTTTCATCTGCATTCAATTCCCCGGTTTTTTCCCGGTTGGATGGATTGATCAAATCATAGTTCTCTTTGTTCTGAACCGCTTTCATGAAGGTATCGGTGACACCGACCGATATGTTAAAATTATTCAGCGCCTTGTCATCCTGTTTGCACGTAATGAATTCCAATATATCCGGATGATCAATCCGGAGGATGGCCATATTGGCACCACGACGTGTTCCTCCCTGCTTGACCTGCTCGGTTGCGGTATTGAATACCTTCATAAATGAAACCGGCCCTGAAGCAACACCACCTGTGGTTCCGACACGGCTGTTGGCAGGCCGGAGACGGGAAAATGAGAAACCGGTCCCTCCGCCTGATTTATGAATCAGGGCTGCGTGTTTAATGGAATTAAAGATATCATCCATGCTGTCTTCTACGGGCAGAACAAAACAGGCCGCAAGCTGCCCCAGCCGCCGTCCCGCATTCATAAGCGTTGGTGAATTGGGGAGAAATTCAAAACGCGTCATCATCTGATAAAAAACCTTTTCCATCTCCTTCACACGGGTATCGTTATCACTGTATTTTTTTTCTGCCTTGGCAATGAATCTGGCAACACGGCCAAACATCTGCTCCGCTTTTTCAATGACCTTACCCTGAATATTCCTTTTCAGATATCTTCTTTCCAGAACCACCCTTGCATTATCCGATAGCGTAAGATCATTTTTGATAAAAACCGTTTTGTCCAGCCGGATGGGTGATGATTTTTTCAGTCCATATTCAAGAAGTTTGGATTCAATCATTTTTTCAATAACAGGCATGGTGATAGTATATGTCTCCATCTTGGCAATCTCTTCCCGGACAAACAGGCTGATCGCCATGGCCTGGTCCGAGTTGATGGGATTTTCTTTTGCAATAATATCTGAAAAGCGACGATCATCCCATCGATATGCGGATAAATCAAATCGCCCGTCATCCGTAATCAAAACCTTGCCCCTATGACCCATTGTGCCTCCTCAACCGTATGATGGTAATTATGGTCCGTATTGAAAAAAATCTTTTTAATTATGCATGTAAAGATTTTCTGCTCATACTATATATTGTATGTCAAGAAAAAACCATCACAATATCTGACATAATCTACCCATCTGAGCCTGGTTTCACAAAATCCGGATGCGGATCGATCATTTCAGGAAGCGTTGGCAAAAAATAAAGCTGTTTGAAATGATAAGCGTTTTGAAAAATCATTTTTACAGGATCAATCTTCATGACCGATCCGATGAATTTTAATGGAATTTGTAGATCCTTTTTTCAATCCCATGCCCACCACAATAACAATCAGGTCATCCTTTTTTACCTTACCTTTTTCAATCAAAATATTTTCGCTGGCCTGTACAAGACGATTTGTATCACTGATATTTGAAATATACATCGGGGAAACCCCCCAGTACAGAGACAGACGGTTGTATACGGCAATATTAGGTGTGAAAGCATAAATAGGCATGGAAGGCCGCTGTCTTGATATCATTTTGGAGGTGTTTCCGGATACGGAAAAAGAAACAATCCCTTTTCCGCTCACCTCATGAAGAATATTCACAGCCGATTGCGACACTGCATGAGGAACAAGATCCTCTATATCTTTTTCATACTGTAAATGATATTTCATGAAAGGCGATTTCTCCATCTGGGAAGCAATTTTTGCCATCATCTGCACGGCCTTTACAGGATATTTTCCGGAAGCGGTTTCACCGGAAAGCATCACCGCATCGGTTCCGTCCAGAATTGCATTTGCCACATCCGAAGCTTCCGCCCGGGTCGGAATGGGATTCACGCTCATGGTTTCCAGCATCTGCGTTGCAGTGATCACCGGCTTGTTTTTTTTCATGGCAGAATGGATAATATGTTTTTGAATCGCGGGAACCTGTTCAGGCTGCATTTCCACACCCAGATCGCCCCGTGCAACCATAATGGCATCTGTTACATCCAATATGTCATCCAGATTTTTCACCGCTTCCGGTTTTTCAATTTTTGCAATCACCGGAATATCTTTTCCCTGCTTTTGAATAATCGATTGAATCTGCTTTACATCATCTGCGGTTCTGACAAAGGACAAGGCAAAAAAATCAACTCCCACTTTAATCCCGAAATTCAAATCTCTTTTATCCTTTTCCGTAAGGGAGGGAGCCGAAACCTTCACACCCGGAAGGTTTATCCCTTTGTTTTCTTTTAATACCCCTCCGTTCATGATTTTACATTTTACCGTATCCTTGGTTTTGGAAAGTACCTTCAGTTCAATCAGACCGTCATCCACCAGAATCACATCATTTTTTTTCACATCCTTGGGCAGATCCTTGTATGTTGTCGAGACAATCTCCGCTGACCCCGGTACGTTCTGAGAGGTGATCGAAAACTCCATATTCTTTTTCAGGATAACCGGTTCTCCGTTTGCAAGCTTACCTGTCCGGATTTTTGGCCCCTGGAGATCCAGAATGATTCCAACCGGCGTATTCATCTCCCGGGAAAGAGACCGGATGGTCTTGATGACTTCTCCATGCTCTTCATAACTTCCATGGGAAAAATTCAACCTTGCGACATTCATCCCTTCGGAAATCAATTCTTTAAGAACAGTACGTGTATTGGATGACGGACCGATTGTGGCGACTATTTTTGTTTTTTTCAGCATACCGTAAACCTCCGTGACTCAAATTCAGAAATCATGAAAATATGCGTAAGAACCCCTGTCCATGATTAGATGCGTTTGATGTTGATTGGATCTATTCTTTTAGAATAATTTGGAATTTTATCTTTAGATACCGGTAAAGTATGCCACCCTGCTTCCTTTTTGTCAATCCAGTTTATGCAAAAGGAAACAAGCTATCTCCAAAAAAAATCACCCCGGAAATCTCTGAATATCGAGATCTGCCGGGGTGACTGGGTCGGGTTATTTCACTCAACCCAGGGGGCGAACTGTTTTTCTCATTTTCTTATTCAGACTTGATTTCATGTTGACACTGTATATTGTCACACAAAGGGCAGGCACAGGGGCCTGCCCCTACGAGTTATACCCTTTTGATTGAACACTTATCCTTTTTCAAGTTTGATAACCATAAATCCGCTTCCTGGGCGCTTAATGAATAACTGAATCATCTCCCCTTTTTTCACTTTTCCAATTTCCCCACTGTACTCTTTGACGCTGTCCACTGAACTTCGGTTTACTTCCATGATGATATCCCCGGCTGCAATACCGGCTTTTTCTCCTTTGCTGTCCGGTTCCACCTCTGTTACGATAACACCCTTTGATGACTCCACATTAAACTGCCTGGATATTTCAGGAGTGATTTTTGAAACACGCAGTCCCAGTTCATTTCCGGATTGACTCCCCCTGCTGTCAGCCATAGGAGTATCATCCCGTTTTGCAACCATCACTGTAAACACCTTCTCCTCTCCTTTACGGAGAACCTTGATATCTATTTTTTCCCCAACGCTGATACTGGCGATAACGCCCGTGAGATCGTGGCTGGAATTTACCGGCTTGCCATTCACTTCTATAATGATATCTTTAACCTGAATGCCGGCCTTCTCTGCAGGGTCTCCCGGGAACACCTCTATTACCAGTGCACCTGTCTGTTTCTCCACCCCGTAATATGCAGCAATCTCCTCGGTCAGATTCTGGATACCAACCCCGAGCCACCCCCGGGTAACACTGCCCTTTCCTTTGAGCTGCTCAATGACCCCCTTGGCCAGATCAATGGGGATGGCAAAACCGATTCCCTGTCCACCGGCCACAATGGCCGTATTGATACCGATGACCATTCCATCCATATCCAGCAGTGGCCCACCGCTGTTTCCCGGATTAATGGATGCGTCTGTCTGAATGAAATCATCATATGGACCAGACCCGATAACACGGCCTTTTGCACTCACGATTCCGGCTGTCACCGTATGAGCCAACCCGAATGGACTTCCGATTGCAACAACCCATTCACCGACCTTCAGTTTATCAGATGATCCAAACTCCAGAACCGGAAGTTCCTTTTCCGGTTTAATTTTAATCAGCGCCAGATCGGTTGAAACATCGAGGCCGATAATCGTTGCATCAAACTCCTTCCCGTCTTTCAGAATGACTTTTATCTGATCTGCATTTTCAACCACATGGTTGTTGGTGACAATATATCCATCCTTATCAATAATAAAACCAGACCCGAGACTCCGCTGTTTAAAATCCCTGTTGGGGATTCCTCCAAAAAATCTTTCAAAAAGATCATCTTGCGGTTGATTCGGTTGATTGTTTCCAAATGGATTTCTGGAAAAATGACGGAAAACCCGTCCTCCGCCCTTGATATTTTTTTCCGTTCTTACATTAATCACCGCAGAACTCTTCCCCTCTGCAAGGGCGCTGAAACTTTCCGGGACCATCCGGACGTTTGCGGATTCATTTTCTGCCATGGCATAGGGAGAGAAGAACACCAGGCCCAGAATCACAGTTACGCCAACCACAATAGACAGAATCGCTTTTTTTCCGACTGCACGGATCAATGGTAATGAATTCATGACACATCCTCTTTACTGGTTATTTGTTCTGATTTTCTAAATTTCCTGTATAACCGATACCCATTTTTAGTGTCTCTGATGAGCAAACTTGGTGCCAAAAATCACAAAAAAAATTATTCTTATATAATAAGATGAAAATCTTACAAATCAACTTCTTATTTGATCACAATATTGCTTGGCTCTTTTATTCCGGATATGATAGCTCTAAATAAATGGATAAAAAATATCCATGATGCGACCCTGTCTGGATAAAAAATATCCATGTTCAGCTTATTTTATAGGGGCGACATCAAAACAGCAATATCAAAAATTTTGGTCATCATCCCAGTCCGGTTAGATCAGGTTATGGACAAAAATTAAATATAACTCCGAACAAACGACATGAAGCGGCATGGCATATTACTTGCTGACTCACTCGATTTGACGGGAAAAAAAACATGGACACCATCCAACACACAAATCGATTTCAGACAACTGTTCCGCCCTGGATTCTGATCGGGGCTGCGATCATCCTTTTTCCGCTGTTCACCCTGATGACCGTTGCCAACATTCACCGTCACCGGGAAGCCAGTATCCAGCTTCTTGTGGAAAAAGGCGCTGCCCTGATCCGATCCTTTGAGGCCGGAACCCGAACCGGCCTGATGGGTGAACATTTCAGCGGGAAACACCTTCAGCAGCTCCTCACGGAAACCGCCACTCAGGAAGATATTATTTATCTGACGGTTGTGAATAAAAACGGAATCACGCTGGCACACAACAACAGATCGAAAATCGGATTCCCGTATGGATCTGAACTGAACCTTTTCAAAATCTCGCAAACTTCGGATATCCACTGGCGCATCATCGAAAAACCAGGAGAACAGAATGTTTTTGAAGTGTTTCGCCGATTTACCCCTTCTGGAAAACAATGGCAGGAACCGAACGCACTCCGGCTTTTTCGACAATTATACCTGCCCTTCAAGACTGACTGGAAAAGCACGGATCCATCTGACCTGGTCATTTTTATCGGACTGGATATGAGTTCGCTTGAAGAAGCCGGCCGGAATGATATGAGGCAGGCCATTATCATTGCTGGCGTCATGCTTCTGATCGGTCTGACCGGAATCATCCTTCTGTTTATCACCCATAATTATCGTGAAACCCGGGTATCCCTGTCCAGAATCAAAGCCTTCTCTGACAACCTTGTTGAACACATCCCCATTGGTCTGATCGTGATGGATAACCATAAACAACTTACTTCATTTAACCAGATTGCTGAATCCTTTTTCGGCCGCCTCACCGAAAGCAGCATTGGGAAGGATGTTGCGGATATCCTCCCAAGGGAACTATGGGAGCTGATCGAACATCCGGATATACGAAACGGCATCGTGGAAAAGGAAATCGAGTGCCCGGTAAAAGACGGAAGAATCATTCCTTTTGAGGTAAGCGCCACACTCCTGCATGACCGGGATGATCACTTTCACGGCTATATATTGCTGTTCAAGGATTTAACGGAAATTCAATCCTTAAAAAAAAATCTGGCCAGGAGTCACCGATTGGCGTCTGTCGGAAGGCTGGCAGCAGGCGTTGCCCATGAAATCCGAAATCCGCTGAGCTCGATCAAAGGATTTGCCACCTATTTTAAAGAGCGTTTTGAAAAACAGCCGGAAGATAAAGAGACTGCGGAGATCATGATTCAAGAGGTGGACAGACTGAACCGGGTTGTCAGCCAGCTTCTGGAGTTTGCAAGGCCGGTTTCCGTGACCGGGAAACCGGTTGATCTCAAAAAACTGATCCACGACTCCTTAAAATTGATTGAGCAGCAGGTTCAGGAAAAAAACATACAGGTCATCGTCAACCCGCTTCATGAGCTGGGTGATCTGTTTCTGGATTCTGATAAAATCAGCCAGATTTTACTGAACCTTTATCTGAATGCATTGGATGCAATGGACAATGGAGGTTCTCTTGTGATTGCTTTTGGCAGGCATCCATGGAAGCAGGGAATCGAAATATCGGTTACCGATACCGGAATTGGAATTAATGAAAAAGATCTGCCCAATATTTTCGATCCCTACTTTACCAGGAAACCCAATGGCACTGGAATCGGATTGGCAATCGTACATAATATTGTTGAAGCGCATAACGGAGAAATCAAGGTTGAAAGCCAGAGGGGCAAGGGAACAACATTTACTGTTTTCCTGTCCGAGCTTCCCCGGAATGGATGATTCAACTTCTCATTCCGATTTGCTTTCATGTTGATAATATATATAGTCACACAGAGGGCAGGCACAGGGGCCTGCCCCTACGAATCATGCCATCTTGATCGCAAAATGGAATTAACATGAATATATGAGGATAGACAGATATGTCTCTGAAAAGCAATCTTCTGGTAGTGGATGATGATAAAGCCCATCGCACCATGCTCTTTACGCTGTTGCGGGGATGGGGATATGATGTCACCCAAGCGGATGACGGCGCAACAGCCATTGATTGCGTGCATGAATCCGCATTTGATGTGATCCTCATGGACATCCGGATGCTGCGTGTATCAGGCATTGAAGCCCTGGAGAAAATCCGATCCTATAATCCTGCGATACCGGTAATCATCATGACAGCCTATTCTTCTGTTGAAACAGCCGTGGAAACCCTGAAAAAAGGCGCCTACGATTATCTAACCAAACCCCTAGATTTTGACAAACTCCGCATCACCCTGGAAAAGGCCATGGAGAACAGGCGACTAAAAGAAGAGAATCAAATTCTGCGGGAAAATGCCGGGCAGCATTTCAGCAGACAGAATATCATCGGCAGCAGTCCAGCCATGGCCAAACTGTTTGAAACTGTCGAACAGGTTGCTCCAAGCGAGGCAACGGTTCTGATCCATGGAGAATCCGGAACCGGAAAGGAACTCATCGCAGGCATGGTTCATTTTAACAGCTTTCGGAAAAACAATCCTTTTATCAAAATCAATTGCGCAGCCATTACCGAAACCCTTCTGGAATCCGAACTCTTTGGACATGAAAAAGGAGCGTTTACAGGCGCGGATAAAAGAAAGGAAGGAAAATTTCTTCAAGCCAGCCAGGGCAGCCTGCTTCTGGATGAGGTCAGCGAAATGCCCCTTTCCATGCAGGTGAAGCTGTTGCGGGTTCTTCAGGAAAAAGAAATCACAAGGGTCGGTGGCGATACGGTTGTGCCTGTTGATGTCCGGGTGATTGCCTCTACCAATAAAAATCTGATCGAGATGATTGAAAAGGGAAAATTCCGGGAGGATCTTTTCTATCGTCTCAACGTTGTTTTGCTTGAAGTTCCGGCATTGAGAAGCAGAGGAGATGATATCCCGCTTCTTGCAGCCCATTTCCTTACTCTTTTTTCAGAAAAAAACCGGAAAATTATAAAAGGATTTACTCCTGCGGCAATGGATTGTCTGATCAAATACAACTGGCCCGGCAATGTCCGGGAACTCATGAATACGGTTGAAAGAACGGTTGTGCTGGCCAGATCGGATTATATTGACGTGGAAGAGCTTCCTATGGTACAGAGGCAGCCTTTGCTGGAAAACACTTTCGCCATCCAGAATCCTGAGAAGGGATCTGTCCGGGACAAAGGTGTCTCTCTTGAAACAATTGAGAAAACAGCCATTATCAAAACGCTTCATGCTGTAAACAGCAACAAAAGTGAGGCTGCAAGGAGATTGGGCATTACCCGGAAAACATTACACAAGAAGCTGAAACAATATGGTTTGATGCCGTAAGAGGAGTACAGAGTAGAAAAAATCATGTTTACTTTTTTTAAAATTATGGAAACACTTGTGCTGCCGCCGGGAATTTTTGTCCTGATTCTTGCGGTTATTGGATGGACCCAGTTCCGGAAAAAAAAATACGAAACCGGAACAGACATTCTTTTTGTCGGATTCTGTATCTGGTCCATCTCCATTTCTCCGGTTTCCAATTCTCTGATGAAGGGACTGGAGTCATCCTTTCCCATTCCCCCAAATGTCCAAGGAGATGTCATCATTCTCCTTGGCGCAGGACTGAATGAAGATGTCACGGATCTTTCCGGTATTGGATTCCCGGATGGAGACATGCTTGGCCGGATCACAACGGCAATCCGTCTCCACAGGAGGCTCAACATCCCGATTATTATCGCAAGCGGCAAGGTGTATAAGGGAGGAAAAGCCGGGGCGCCGGTGGATAAGCGGATCATGGTTGATCTCGGGGTTGATCCCACCAAT
>PNOB01000086.1 GCA_013824585.1 Desulfobacterium sp.
GCCGATCATCCGATCAATCTTTCCAAGAATCCGGAAAAATTTCTTCTGAAGAATTGAAGGCGCAAAGAGGATCTCCCAGAGTTTAAGGGATGTGAATTGCTCGTAATCACTATTTAGCAACCGGTGCAGATAGGTTGTGCCGCTTCGTGGAAAACCAACTACAAAAACAGGATTTAAAACAGCGACCCGGCGATATCCAGGAAAAAAAATCTCATCCAGAAACAGGCACGTCCAGTTGATCAGCTCTAAAAAAAAATACCACACAGGAAAGGTGAGGATAAAAACAATTCTTTTAAACGTAAATCGACCGCCAGTTTTGTGATAGGCGAAAATGGATTTGAAAACCATCTGAAACAGCAGCCTGAAATTAAACACCATACACACCTTATCAGCCATCATGGCTATTTTTTTAAATCGGAAACTATATTTGAAACCGCTTGCCATTATTGATTTTGCTGTGAACGGCTATTTTTCCATCTGAGCCAATTTCAAAACTATCAAAAAGCGTCACACCGGCGAAAGCCATTGTCCAGAAAAAGGCGAAAATACTGGATAGCGCTACGGTTGCGCCTGGCGGCTTGGAAAACAGCACTGCGTGTCCGGCTTTCGCTGGAACTGCAATAATGTAATTTTGAAATTAGCTCATCTATTTTATTTATTGTGCGGAAAAGACGCCAAGGAGGCCTTTCTTATCTTCCGAGTTAAAGGAAAAGTTCATGCTCAGCTTGTCCTTTTGCGCGCTGATCATTCCGCCCTTGCCCATGTCCAAGATCTGGGTCTGCCAGCCTTTCTCATTCAGCGCTGCAGCGTAGTTCTTCAGGGCATTCCCATCGATATCAACGAAAAAGATATTGAATGTCTGGTTGCTGCCTTCCTGCGTTTTGGTCACGTGCTCGATTTTGCCTGAAGTGAACTTCGGTACGTCCTCGAACATTTCGGGCGGCCAGACACTGGTTTCAGATATCTGGGCCTTGGAGTCCTGCCCTTCAATCTTGATGCCCTTTCCCTGGATGTTCACGTCCACATCCTTGCCCGTGGCCTTCTTGAGCATATTCTCCATCTTCTCCTCTGCCATCTTCTCCTCGGACTTCTTGCCGCACCCTCCGAGCAGCATGGCGCTCACGACCATAGTACACACCGCTATCCTGATAAAAACCTTTGCAGATATCATGTTTCCTCCTTAATCTCATCGTCTTCAGTCAGGAAATCATCCGGAATCCTGATTTGTCCTGCAAGCAAACCAAGCTTTCGTTTTGCCTGTGGTTTGTGTGCCACCAATTTCACAAGAGGAAGGTTATTTTTTGCAATAATAACCTCTTCCCCGTGATAAGCCATATCGACGGGTTGGGAAAGTTTTGCCTTTGCCTCTGATACGTTGATAATTAAGATAAACTCCTGTTTCGATTAGTCTATAGACCAAGCATACCCATTTAGACCAGGTTGGTCAATCAGTATTTTGAAAGATACGGACATATTGTTAACGATTTCAAACAATTCTTGACACATTGGGGTGTATTCTTATAAATCACTTAAAAATCCATAACTAAAAACTCGCCCAAGCCCGGGATTTACTTTTGTCGCGGCTGATGAGCGGCGCGATTGAGGTATAAATCGATATGAGCCATGAGCAATTGATAGTATCGCTTTATTTCGGGGGAAGGTATGTTGGATAAACACTTGGTAGCAATGAAAAGCAAATCTTTTGAAGACCTGAAGAAAATAAATAAACATGGTGCGGGATATTGGAGCGCACGGGAGATTCAGCCTCTTTTGGAATATGCGCAATGGAGGAGATTTGAAGACGCGGTAAAAAGGGCGATAACCTCTTGCAAGCAACCAGGAAATGAGCCTTTGTATCTCTTTGCCGGCGCCGGCAAACCGATAGAGGGCGGAAAAGGTGCAGTGCAAGAGGAATGAGTTATCATATTATGAAAAAGAATAAACAGATTGCCAAACAGAACGCATTTACAGAGTTTCTGCTCTACACCACGTCAAACGGTAAGGTGAAGGTGGAGATATTTTTGCGTGATGAAAATTTGTGGTTAACGCAGAAAAGAATGGCTGACCTTTTTGGTGTTGGCATACCGGCTATAAATAAACATCTCAAAAATATCTTTGAAAGCGGTGAATTACAGAAAGATTCAGTTATTTCCATTTTGGAAATAACTGCCGAAGACGGGAAAAATTATTCCACTAAATTCTACAATCTCGACGCGATTATTTCCGTGGGCTATCGTGTCAATTCCGCGCAAGCTACCCATTTTCGGATTTGGGCGACCCATGTGCTCAAAGAGTACATCATCAAGGGCTTTGCCATGAATGATGAACGGCTCAAAAATCCCAACACCATTTTCGGTAAGGATTATTTTGAGGAGCAACTGGCGCGTATCCGTGATATCCGCAGCAGCGAACGCAGATTCTACCAGAAAATCACTGATATTTATGCCCAGTGCAGCGCTGACTATAATCCTAATGAAGAAATCACCAGACAATTTTTTGCTACCGTGCAAAACAAACTCCACTGGGCGATAACCGGCCAAACTGCGGCAGAAATTATTTACAACAGAGTAAATGGCGAAAAAGCAAATATGGGACTAACGAGCTGGAAAAATGCGCCTAAAGGAGCCGTTCGGAAAACCGATGTCAGTATTGCCAAGAATTATCTCAATGAAAAAGAACTTGATGGACTTAACAGAATTGTCACCATGTATCTTGACTATGCCGAAATGCAGGCGCAAAAAGGTGTTATGATGCACATGAAAGACTGGGTAGAAAGATTAGACGCCTTTTTGCAATTCAACGAAAGAGATATTTTACAAGATAGCGGTAAGATCAGCCACGAAGTTGCGGTGGCGTTAGCCGAAAGCGAATATGAAAAGTACAGCAGTATTCAAGACCGTTTACTGGAATCAGCCTTTGACCACGAAGTGAAGAAATTACTTACATCTACCAAGAAAAAGTTATGACTTACTTAAACGAAAGTTAATTGGCGGAAAAACTAAATTTAACCCAGTCCGCCATTAGTCATACATCACGAAGAGAAAAAATCCTTGTAGACAGCAATCAATATTCATTGAAATGAGAGCTAATTTCAAAACTATTAAAAAGCGTCACACCGGTGAAAGTCGGTGCTCAGAAAAGAGTCGAAAATACTGGATAGCGCTACTGTTGCGCCTGGCGGCTTGGAAAACAGCACTGCGTGTCCGGCTTTCGCCGGAACGACAACAACAGACTTTTGAAATTGGCTCATGAGATTATTTTAATGTTTCATGTACGTTATATCCTTTATGCTTTATGATGAGGATGCCGAATCGTTTGTCCTGGAAAGGAATTGCACCTATCAGTTGAACCGGGCGATATTCTTCCCTCAGCCAATGCATAATGGATTGACCATAATCTAAACCGAAAAAACGGTAACCATATTCAGTGTCGTCTCGATGAACCAGCGCAATATAGGTTGGTGGCGCTTTCTTGATCAATTGGAGGAAACGCTCTTCTCCGAACATAAGTATATCGGAAGGAACAGCGGTGATTATTGGTGTGGAGTTTCTTAGGCGGGCAAGGTAATTGATCATGATCCCCTCAGGGAGAACCGCGAGCGTTTCATCTGTCTTAACGTTGCGATTCAACCATTCAACCGCCTGGTTCACGAACTTGCCGCGTCGATCCGATAGAAAGCTGTCCGCGCCCTTGCCAACAGCAACTGACTTCAGGGCGTAGCGCATTCCAGATATATCTACATAACGAATTGTTATTACGCTTAATAGTGCAAATGCGGTGGCGTAGAATATCACTTGCTGTCCACCCTTGCGCTTGATTGCAGCCGGAATCCAGTCAAAAACAGCTACTACGCAAACCAGCGTGGCTGGCATGGCTAAAACAAAGCCATAATGATAGAGTCTTGTATTGAGCAACATTTTTACCAACAGTACCCATGAGAATATGATCAGGATCACGGCTGCCTGGTGTTTCTTTTCCCGTTGGCGAATCAGTAAGACGAAATTCCATCCACCCAGTATCATTAAAAAAAGTGGCAGCGGTCTGCCGATTTCATACCAGAGGAGATTTTTCCAGAACAGCCCGGCTAACCCCAGCACGACAACCGTCTCAATGAATGCAATAAGGAACACAGACTGCTTACGGCGGAATACAATTGCCAGTGCTGCCGAAGAAACGAAGATGTAGGCATAAACACCAGCGGTTATCAGTAGCGTTTTCAGGTTGCCAAAAGGGTTTTCAATACCCATCCCGACACGGAAAAAAGATAACTCTGAAACACGGCTATGTAAAATATACCACCATTCGCCGAGTGTTCCAACCCCCGCTTCCGTCCATGACAGTTTAGTGGATAGCAAGGCAAATGCAGAAAAGGGTGGTATAAGAAGTGTAGCAATGAAAACACTGAGAGACTTTGCTGTTAAGGCAATACTTGGCCGCACCAACCACACCCATAGTCCCAATGCCGCTGCGGATGCTGCCATCAAAGCGACAAAAAATTCCGGCTTTATCAAAAAAACGAACCCGGACACAAGACCGGACAAAGCCAACCATGTAGTTCTTTGGGAGCGCATATGCTTCATCAGGCATGCTAAGGCTACCCATGAAAGCAGCATAGCGTGTGTTGCCTCGTGCGCGTAAGGACAAACATAATTGTAATTAGCAATCCCTACGTGCTGGCTGAAAGCAAAAAGAAGAATGAACACCAGACACGCAACGAACGACGCGAATGACGAACTCACATGACGCAATACTCGATACATCACCACCATCATTGTTGCGAGCAATGTCATGTTTACCCAGACAAGAGTATACAAACCAGGTCCAAATAAAGCAAACCACAGCGCATTCCAATAAGGACTCAATGGGCCCCTGAAGTACAGCAGGTCACGATAAAGCACCTTGCCCTCGGCAAGCATCCATGGCACGTAGAGTTCGCGTCCGAAATCTACCAGTACGTCGGGCCACTTCCCCCAGCTCATCCGCAGCATTGCGATTGCCACACCTATCAGAACAACAAGGCCCGCAATCCGGGCCGCCCTTATAGCACCGGGAGAATCTCGATCGAACACTATCT
Source organism: Desulfobacterium sp. (assembly GCA_013824585.1). GTDB lineage: Bacteria > Desulfobacterota > Desulfobacteria > Desulfobacterales > SURF-7 > QZKS01. The sequence continues at coordinate 5,075 of PNOB01000086.1, forward strand.
TCATGATTCGAAACGCACCTTCCAATGATAACCATTAATAAGGAAACTCATTTTTTTTACAGATTTCCGTGGCGTTTGATGTTGCATGAAAAAAACAGTACGTATACCATCAAGAGTTTTGGATAAGACGTTGGTTTTTTTAGAGATGAACATATAGGAAAGGCACTTGTGTGTCAACGGTTATCAAAAGGAAAAGATGGTCAGCCGATCCACAAAAATCAAGGCGTGAATGAAGCTCATGGTAAAGTTCAAACCGGTGAACAGATGGGAATATTTTTTGAAATCGTCTTTTAATATCAAAAAATAAGTGAAAGCGACTACCATGGAAAAAAGACCGGCCGCCAGAAGCCAATGCGTCCATGGGTGGATTAGAACGTCGACCACCGGCAGCAGAAACGCCAGACAGGCGAAACCGAAGATCCAGACCAGGAGTATCCTTTTTAATTGAGAACCGCTAAGCTGATGCAACATGTTTGGAACATCGGATTCCAGATATTCCTTTTGATCTTTTAAAAGAAGCAGCCAGAAGTGTGGCAGTTGCCAGAGTCCCCATATGCCCATGAGAACAATGATCTGCGGGGCGGCGATATAACCGCCGGCGGCAACCCAGCCGATGAGAGGAGGTATCATTCCGCAAAACATGCCGGGAATTATTGCCAGATGGGTTCTCTTTTTCAATGGTGTATACAGCCCGTTATAAAAAAACACCGCTACCATACCCGTGAACCAGGCCAGATGGGAAGATCGGCTGAAGCAGATGACGGCAAGGCCGAGAAGCATCAGACAAGCGGAAAAAAAAAGGACCTCGGGGGGTGAAATCAGCTTTCTGGGGAGGGGCCTGTTGCTTGTTCGGGAGAAATGAAGGTCTACAAACCGATCCTGATAATGGTTCATTGCCCCTGCACCGCAAGCCAGCAAAAAAACACCGAAGCTTAATGCCATAGCATCGATATTCAGTGTATTGGAGTAGAGAATATACCCGATAAATGATGAAACGGCAGCCGACAGGCTGATCCGTATTTTCACCAGTTGAAGCCACCGAAATCCCCGAAAAATAAACGGAGTATTGTGGGCGATGGTGAAATGATCGGTTTTCATAATCCTCCTGAGATGGTTCTGCTACTCCTCTTCTACTTTCAGCCACTCCTCATATTCCGGCACCGGAACCGCTCGCAGGGTGGCAGTCATATCCGCATGGCCGACTCCACAGTATTCGGCACATTGCATAGAATACAATCCCGGTTTATCCGGCAGAAACCAGGCATAGGTTTTCATTCCCGGAACTGCGTCAACCTTGATGCGATATGCAGGGATGAACAAACTGTGCAGCACATCGGAAGAAGTAATGTTCAATTTTACCGGTTTGCCCAAAGGCACGACCAGTTCATTTTCCGTTTCTTTATCATTGGGATACAGGAAGATCCAGGAGTTCATCTGCCCGGTCACTTCGATTTCAAGCGCTCCGGCAGGAACATTTCTAAGACCGGTGTAGGATGACCAGCCATAATAAAACATGGACAAGGCAATAATCGATGGGATAACGGTCCAAAGGACCTCAAGCTTCCAGTTGCCCCGGATGTCGGAAGGCTCCGGGTTTCTGCTGCGGCTGTACTTAAACACAAAGACAATCATGGTAATGGTGATGCCCAGCAGCAGTACTACTGAAAATCCTAAAATGTATAAGAAAGCGTGATCAACTCCGGGAACTGGATTGATGACTTCATTCATATTTTCCTCACCGGAAAGAGATGTCCCAGAATACAAAACCGATTAAGATTGCCAGACAACCGATTGTCCCGACAAATGTGATTTTCAGCAACCTGGTTTCGTAATGAAGATGCATGAAAAAAAGCAGTATGAAACTCGCCTTGCAGGCTGCAATCAGTATTGCAACCCAAATGTTCAAAGCCCCGAGATCCATCCGCGATACACCGATCGTAATCGCAGTGAACGACAATAAGATGCATAGCACGCCAAATAGTTTGGCATAACTGATTATATGCTCATGGCTGCTTGATTCCATGCTTCGCTCCTGATTCAGATTTTTTTCTTCCATATCACAAGATCAGATAAAACAAAGGAAAAATGAAAATCCAGATCAGATCGACCAGATGCCAATACAATCCGGAATTTTCGAGTACGGCAAACCGTGTTGCGTGAATCCGTTTTGTCGTGATTAAATACAGACTGATCGATAACAGTATTAAACCGATAATAATGTGTATGCCGTGAAGCCCTGTAATCAGATAATACAAGCCGAAAAAAAGACTCTTTCCCGCCTCTGCATCCGACAGGTCCGGTGACCCGGGATAGATACCGGCCTTAAATTTATGCCCCCACTCAAAATATTTATTCGCCAGAAACAGGACCCCGAAAACCATCGAAATCCCCACCAATGAGGCTGCTGACCGGGGAGCCTTTTTTTGAACGGCCGTGATGGCCGATGCGACCGTAAAGCTGCTCACCAGCAGAATAACTGTATTCAGGGCTCCAATCGTAATATCCAGTGATTTGCCGGCTTTGATAAATACACTAGTATACTTGCTGTAATAAACAGCATACAGGATAAACAGGCCACCGAACAACATGATTTCCGTATACAAAAACAACCACATGCCTAGTTTTACGCCCGCTTTGTCCGGAGTTCTGCTATTCATTGGATTGTCAAACCTGTTTTGAATCTGCCTGCTGTTGAATAATATCGGTAAAATCGTATGGGTATGATTTCACACTGGGTTGATCCACAAAGTTATGCAGGGGAGGGGGAGACGGAACACTCCACTCCAGTGTGGTTCCGCCCCATGGATTGCTAACTGCTGGTTCTCCCTTTCGCAAACCCTGCACTAAATTCACCAGCATCAACATGATTCCGGCGACCATGATGAAACCACCGATTCCGGCAAAAAAATTTCCAGCTTCAAACCGGGGCAGATAGTTGTAGTAGCGCCGGGGCATGCCCTGCAATCCGAGAATCAGCATGGGTATATAATGCAGGATGAAACCGATGGTAATTAAAATTGCAGCGCGATATGCATTCCGGAAATTATACATCCTTCCGAACATTTTCGGCCACCAGAAATGAAGGGCTGCGAAAAAGGCAAACCCAGCACCGCCGAACATCACGAAATGGAAATGTCCGACCACAAAATGGGTATCATGCACATGAATGTTGGTGCCTGCAGAGCCAAGAACCAGTCCGGTCAATCCGCCCACGGAAAACAGATAGATAAAACACAGGGCAAAAAAAAGCGGCGGGGTCATGAGGATCGAGCCCTTGTACATGGTCGACACCCAGCTGAATACCTTGATTGCACTGGGAATCGCTACAACAAACGTCAGCAATGAAAACACAAAAACCGCGGTATCGCTCATGCCACTCGTAAACATATGATGAGCCCATACCAGGGAACCTGCAATCGCAATGGCCAGGGTGGAATAGACAATCGCATTATACCCGAAAATGGCTTTCCGGGAAAAAACCGGCATGATTTCGGAGACTACTCCCATGGCCGGCAGAATCATGATATATACGGCTGGATGAGAATACATCCAGAAAAGATGCTGATAGAGTATTGGATCACCACCCCGGCCCGGATCAAACAGCCCGATTCCGAATATCCGTTCCACCACGATTATCAGGAGGGTGATCGACAGAATCGGTGTTGCCAGCAGTTGCACCCAGGCGGTTGCATACAAGGACCATGTAAACAGCGGCATCTGCATCCAGCCCATGGTTCTGATCCGAAGCCGATGGATGGTTGTAATAAAATTGATCCCCGTGAGCATGGAAGACATGCCCAGAATAAACGCGGCAAGCACCGTGAATGTCACACCGCTTTCCGTCTGAACGCTGAACGGCACATAAAATGTCCATCCCGTATCCGGCGGCCCGCCGGAAAATAAGGAAACAACCGCCAGAATGCCGCCGAATATATACAGATACCAGGAAAGAAGGTTTAATTTTGGGAAAAAAACATCATCCGAGCCAATTTGTATCGGCAGCAAAAAATTACCAATAATCGCCGGTATGCCCGGAATGATGAACAAAAAAACCATAATCACCCCATGCAGGGTAAACATGGCATTATATGTTTCCGAACCCATCAGCGTTTCACCTTCGGCCATCAGTTCTGTTCGAATCACAAGCCCCAGGGTCACGGCAATACAGAACCAGAAAAGAATCGAAATCATATACAGGATACCGATCCGTTTATGATCCGTAGTCAGAAGCCAGGCCCAGATTCCCTTCAGGTTGGGAGAAGATGGTGTTTTCAGATAGGATTGAACATCCGTCATGGGGGGATTCCCTTTTTTGCAGTGTCTTTTGACCGGTTCCCTTTCCGGAGAAGAAAAAACAGAAAGATGCCTAACAACAGAATAATCGAAATCGCAGCAAACCGGAAAGATTTAAACACATATGATTTGCTTTCCGAATCATAATCAAAGCAGTAACTCAGGATTCTTCGGACCGACATATGCGGTGTTCCGGCAGCCGCTTCGGTCAGCGCCATTCCGAGATCAAAAGGCAGGAATCGAAGACCGTAGAGATACCGGATGATCCGGTGGTCCGGTGATACTGCCAGAAGAACGTTGGGATGAATAAACATACCGGGTCCGGTTTTTTGCAGCCGGTACCCGATCGACGCCAGCAGCGCATCGATCTCCTTTTGGCCTCCAGTCAGGAACCGCCAGTTTTCTTGCGGGAAATCCCTGGTAATCAGCTTGAAGTAGTTTGCTTTTGCTTTCCGGGCCTTTTCCGGCGTATCTTCGGCATCAAAACTGACGGCCAGTACCTGATAATCCCGACCCGGCTGAAGCGGGACGTCATTAATGGCCTGGGCCAGACTTGCCAGCATTATATTGCATGCCTGGGGACAGGAAAAGTATACCGGTAGAATCAGACTTGGTTTGGATATGACCTCCCGTAAGCTGACAGATTGTCCTGTTTCATCCACAAAACGGATGTCCGGATGGATCAGCTCCCCGAGCCGCTCCTCGACTCCGATTTTTTTTTGCAAACCAGAGGTCTCTTGTCCGGATGGATGTTTATGCTGATTTTCGGATTCATGGAAAAAGTGGAGATCACCTTCCATCGGATGATCGGAGTTGGAACCATCTTCCGCTGCAACATTTAATGAAATAAACAATACGAGACCGGCGAAAAGACAGCAGGCTGCTTCTTTTTTCATGTCCCGAAACTCCGGTTTCAGTTGCATTATTTGATCTTCGTGAATTTGCCGGTTTTCAGAAAAACTTTTAATACCGTATTGAACTCATGTTTGGTTCGAAAACTGTCCCGGCCGGAACCACATGCAAGCAATACGGTTGTTTCCGCATCCGGATCAATTACCTGATCTTCGGTATCGCCTGAGTTCAATGGAATAGTGAAACCAATTTCCGTAACCTCTTTTTGCTCACTGCCTGTGATATCGGTAACATTGTCTTTGCCGCCTGCTTTTTTATCCGCATCGTGCTGACGATTGCTGGTACCGGTATGATCCATTACCTTGGCCTTCCCGTTTTTGACATAACCGATGATAAAATTCGCATCTTTCATTTCCTTGCTGGGATTAAAACCAATTCCCACCCACCCCGTGGTCTCGGCGGCCAGTCTGATGTGAATCACTTTATCATCGAGCTTCCATTCAAAGGACATCTTGTCGACTTCAATTTTATGGTCAAAACTCGCAGTACCTCCGATACATTCACCGGTATTCAGAAATATCGTAAAAGCAAGCGTCATATATACCAATATCTTGTTCATGCATCGTTCTCCCCTGAAAATTAAGTTTGATCTGTAGAAATAAGGTTGTCCTTTCTATATTTGAATTATACTAATTAATCAACATATTATCCGTACTGGATTTCTCCGCCCAAAAAACCAAGGCCGGTTGCGGCTGCCAGACAAATACCATATAAAATCAATTTCTTTTGAATCGGAACGCCATTGTTTTTCCCCACAAAAAATGCTCCGAAAAGCAATCCACTGAAAACAAAGGCCAATACAATTTTCGCCAAAATCAGATTGTTCCACTCAGCATCAAACTTGTACTGCCAATCCATATAACCCAGCAGCATGGTCGGGAGGACAAAGATAAGCGCGAGGGTGTAGCAATAGTGAGCTGTTTTTGCCAGCTCATCTTTTTTCAAAACAAAAGACGCGAGGGCAAATAAAAAACCGCCCATTACCATACCCATTGGAATATGGGTAATCGCAGGATGCAGCGGATGACGGAAGCCGAACTGAGCCAATGTTTGATAAATGAATTCGATCATAATGCCACCCCTTTCGTAATCATCGTAAAAGAATCTTGACAATGAAAACCAATCAACCTGGTGCCGATTAAATCTTTCTTAAAAAAAATTCATGAAAAAAAGCTATTCAGAATATTGAATGAAAAGGATACCAGATCACCGATATGCTGATAAAGAGGCAGCAGCAGTGAGCTGCCGCCTCTTTCAATTGTTTTTCTGTTCAGCTCCGGTCGAGCTTATCCGTCTGATTCAGTGAATCGGAACCTCGAAAGCCCCATCCATCGGATCTTTGAAAGGAACGGTGACCCGGAGAAGTCCATTCTCAAAATTGGCTACCGCATCATGGGCCTTGACAGGGCAGCAAAAACTCCCTGTGGATACATAATCAAAACTTTCTCTTGGTGCAATCAGATTAAAATTATCATCCTGCAGCCTGAGCTTGATTTTTTCTTTTGTGACCCCGGGGACATTGATTTCAAGATTCAACTTGCCATTATCTTCATCAACATATGAACAGATATCTGCAGCTATTTTTTTTCTTTCGATTTCCATAGCTTGCCTCCTTTTTTTATATGATCTTGACCTTAACGTGCTGATCCGGACAGGCTTGCTTCTGAGAGCTTCATTCAGGAGAGATAAGGTCATGGTTTATGTTCAACTTAAGATAATATCGAAAAAGAAAAAAGCAAGCTCAGGGAAACCGATGGGTGTAATCAAAACTGTTTGGGTTTCGATTACCCAATAGTATTGATTACACCCATTGTGGGAGCGGCATCTTGCCGCGACAGTACTGTCTTGATTGATATCTTGAACAAAGCCATATCGCGGCTGGAAGCCGCTCCCACATCATTCGATTATTCAACAGTTTTGATTACACCCGGAACCGATACGATTTTAAAGTTCCTGTAATCTCCTGAAATCCGACATGCTGATGTTCATTCGTTAATTGCGGTGTCTGCTTGTTAAAACTAAATTTCTTTGATTCATCAACCGGATATTGTCTTAAATTTTTCTTTTGGTGCCCCGCAAACAGGGCATTTTTCCGGAACCTTCTTATCTGTTACATATCCGCAAACCAGACAGACATGATAAGCAGAAACTTTTTCTTTTATAACATCATAAATTGCGCGTTCATATAACTTTGCATGAACTGCTTCAGCATCTCTGGCATGACTGAAAGCTATGGCAGCAGCGCTTTCACCCTCTTCTTCTGCATCCTTAATAAATTGGGGGTACTCATTTTCACTAATGGTTTTTTCACGCTGAAAGGAACTTTCCAGATTCGTATCTGTGTCTTTCACCAGAAGATCTTTGATTAAATGAAGATTACGGGTGGCATGAACCTTCTCTGCTTCGGCAATCGCCCGAAATAACAAAGAGATCTGTGGTATGCCTTCTTCTTCAGCTTTTTCAGCGTATGCCAGCAGCCTGAAATATGCTTTTGCTTCACCAATAAAAGCAGCATGAATATTTGTTTGTGTCTTTTGTTTCATGATAGAATCCTATTATTAAACGGAAAGTGGGGATTTCACCGGAATCCCCACCTGTTTCCATTAAACTGAAATTGTTTATATTTATTTGTTCGGATCGTACGAAGCACACCTTGCGCCTTTTATCTCACACACGGAGAGATCTTCTCCGCTGTCAAGACATTGCTGGATAACTGAACGGCAATCCCGCCCACAGACCAGTTTTTTTTCTTTCGATTTTTTTTTCATATTATCACCCCCTTCATATTTACGAAAGGAAAGGGAAATGCCATTTCATTAACGATTCGCCAAAAAATAAAGAAAATTAGCAATATGCAGAAAAAAAGCATGTATCGGAATGAAAGATAGAATCGTTAACAACGATAGTGACAGGATAAGAACGATTTTTGAAAGGTCAAGCGGAAATAAAGGTTATTGATTCAACAGGACTCTGTTTTTATCCAAGATTCAGCGCTGTCTGATGATAGAATGATTCCCGCTTGATCAGTAAAACCAGTTTTTTTTCAACTTCGGAAAAATCCGGTTGGTCATTATCTGAGGCAGCTTTCAGGGAAATGGCAAGGTCGGTCCACGCAGACATGGTTTCTTTCATCATCTCCGGAAGCCCCATGGATTCGATCTGGGGAAGGTAATTCGAAGCTTCTTCCAGGAATTCAAAATACATTTTTCGGAAGCCTCCTCCTCCTGTTCCGCGTTTTTCGATCACCTGGTATGCAAAACGGGATATCCATTTCCAGTCTTCAAGATCTTTCCAGGCAGGTATCTCTGCTTTCCATTTTTGTAAACCGCAAATGCCCTGAAAGTCCAGTTTTTTATCCATCAGAACTTGGCTGTTAAACAGGATTGAGTCCAGTATAATTTTCGGAAGATTATCCGGCATTGTCAATTTTTCCGGGGCGTAA
>PNOB01000087.1 GCA_013824585.1 Desulfobacterium sp.
TCCGGGAACCCTGCTTGTGCATGCAGTCTGGGTGGATGAAGAGGATCGGAAACGGATTGCAGACAGGGGGGCCAGTGTCGTACATAATCCGGAAAGCAATATGAAGCTTGCATCCGGTGTCGCACCGATACCGGAATTGATCGAACAAGGTGTGCCTGTCGGTCTTGGGACAGATGGCTCTGCCAGTAATAATAATCTGGATCTGTTTGAAGAGATGGATTTTGCTGCAAAGCTCCACAAGGTGAACCGCTTGGATCCGACAATGATGGATGCGGAGACGGTTTTAAATATGGCAACAACCGATGGAGCAGATGCAATCGGATTGGGCAAGGTGGTCGGATCTCTTGAAGAGGGGAAGATGGCGGATGTGATTGTCCTTGATATGCAGAAGCCGCACCTGGTTCCCATGTATCATCCGGTCTCCCACATTGTGTATGCTGCAAAAGGATCGGATGTTCGCGATGTGATTGTCAACGGAAAGGTTCTGGTGAAAGATGGAAGGCTATTGACCATCGATCTGGAGAAGCTGTTTGAAAGGGTTACGGAAGTCGGCCGGTTAATCAAAAAATGATCATATTCAGGAAAAAAACATACCTGGCAAAATATCTGATGAGCCAATTTCAAAACGGTTTAAAAGCCTCACACCGGCGAAAGCCGATGTCCAGAAAAGAACTGAAAATACTAGATAGCGCTACGCTTTACTGCGTGTCCGGCTTTCGCCGGAACTACAACAACAGACTTTTGAAATTGGCTCTGATATCTGGTTTTTTATTTGGATTTCTTTTCGCAGGATATATTGCTGCGGAAGAAACAAAACCGCCTTTCCAGCCGGGGGAAAAGTTTGTTTTCAAAATAACCTGGGGTAATATTTTGATCGGACATGCAACTTTGGAAGTTCTACCCTTTGCGCAAATCAATGATCAACCGGCATATCACTTTGTCTTGAGCGGCAAGACAGAGGGTGTTATTGATCGTGTTTATCCTGTGCACACACGGATCGACACCTTTACAGATCAATCCCTGACCCATTCCGTGTTTGTTAAAAATCGAATTTCAGGACGCCATAATAAGCTGATCACTTATCATTTTAACTGGGAAAAATCTTTGGTCCAGCGGACGGAAAATGGCGAAAGAAGAATGCCGATCACCATACTCCCGGGAACGTTTGATCTGGTATCTGTTTTCTTTTTTTCACGTATCAAACCCATGTGGGAAAATACAGTTCATGAAAGACCTGTAACCGATGGCAAAAAAAATGTTCTGGGTCGAATGAAAGTTGTGAGCCGTGAAAACATCATGGTGGCCGGGAAACAATATGATACCTTTTTAATCGAACCGGAAACAAAGCATATCGGAGGGGTATTTAAAAAAAGCAGGAATCCGAAAATTCAATTATGGGTTACTGCTGATACAAGACGGATACCGGTAAGAGCACGCAGTGAGGTGATCGTGGGAAGTTTTCTGGCGGAACTGATTTCTGCCGAAGGTTTGTTATAAAGGGGTTGCGTGAAGAATCCCATCACACGCTTATTCGCGCACAAATTTTTAAAATTATATATTGTAATCAATTTGTTATAATATCGAATCTGTTTTTCATAAGATTGGATTTTCTGTTTTTTCGATAGCTCTAAAACCACGATTTGCGTGCATAATGGAGCCTATGCTCTCCGGAAACCAGCCTGTTTATTAAATTCCTTACAATTTTTTTTTCTAAAATATTTATTTTTTTATTGACTTAAACACAAACCTGCCGTAAAGACCCATCAATAAAGGTTTTTCAAATACTAAATCTTTTAACAGGGGGAAAACACTATGACAAAGGCTGAGTTGGTTGAAAAAATGGCAAGTGATGCCGGTATCTCAAAGGTTGCAGCTGCTGCAGCACTGAATTCTTTTACTGACGGTGTTTCAAAGACACTCAAGAAAAAAGATGGAAAAGTTACACTCGTTGGATTCGGCACATTCTCAAAAGTACGTAGGAAAGCCAGAAAAGGCCGCAACCCTCAAACAGGTGAAGCGATCAAAATCAATGCTCGCAATGTTGTAAAGTTCAAAGCAGGGAAAAAATTGAAAGACCAAATATAGATCACGCGTCTGAAAAAGGGTTCATTTTGTATTGTACGTACAGGATGGACCTTTTTTTATTTCTGATCTGCAAAAGCATCTGCCCTAGATTATATTTCGACAACCGATAAAAGCCGGGTGACAACATCATCAACCACATCCGGATTCTCCAATCTGATTTTGATGGCTCGTTGGCGGCATCGCGCTGCACAGCGGCCGCAAAGACGGCAGATATCTTTTTTGACAGCACGGCCGTTTACAATTTCAATCGCTTTCAGATAACACGTATCAATGCATTCTCCGCAACCGATACATTGATCCGTGACCTCAATGGTCATACCTTCAACAGGATGTTGCAGTCTGTCCATAAGGTGGGCAGGCAGGGGCGCCATAAATCTTCCCAGACAGCAGCATTCACAGCAGAAGCATATAGTCATCAGCTTTCCCCGGTCCACGATCCCGAGGGTGTCGCTGTCAAATCGAATTTTTCCGACCATCGGGACCAGGCCAAGTGAAACAGCCTTCCTTGCATGTTGCCTGGCCTGGTCTTTGTCCGCAATAATCTGCCAGTTTTTGGGAGTTTCAAGGGCGGATTCTCCAAGAAACAGACAGGCCACATCATCCGGATAATTTGAACAGTCATAATTGTGGCGGCATATGCATTTTTTCATGATCACCCGTGTACCGGACTTTTCGATGAGTCTGTCGATGATTTCAATGGGGAGTGCCATATTTTCCGCTCCCTCAATATTCTGGTTTATGGGTATCACGGAATAATTTGTTTTTTCAGGATTGAAAATCGGCAAGCGGTCGTGGAAAAAAGACAGCTTCGCAACGTGGCTGAATCTTTCGGGTATGAAAAGAAGAAGTCTTCGGAGAATTCTGGGCAGTTTTTCATCCCTGCCGTACAGATGCTGCATGGCGAGACCCGTGATATGGGTCAGGATATCGGTCTCACCGAATAATTTTTTTTTCATATGCGGTTTCCTTTGGTCCGTTAGCCCGTTAGCCCGTTTGCCGGTTTGCCGGTTTGCCGGTTTGCCGGTTTGCCGGTTGGCCGGTTGGCCCGGACCCTGGCTAACCGGTGAACGGGAGAACCGGCAAACCGGACGTCATCTATGTCACATCCACCAGTTCTGAAATCCCCCTGATGGCGTTTTCAATCTTGTCCGGAGAATCCACCGTGATTTCAATTGCATTTTTGGGGCATACATCAACACATCTGCCACATCCTCTGCACGCGTCACGGATGACAGCCCGATTGTTTTCAATGGTTATAGCATTCACAAAACAGACATCCTTGCTGCACGTGCCGCAACCAACACAGTCGTCGGTCACCTTGACGGTCAATCCCGGCATCCGGTGCACCTTGGATTGAATGCTGGGAGAAATTGTAGGGAGCACTTTCCAGAGGCAGCAGCATGGACAGCAGTTGCAGATGGTAAGCAGTTTTTCTCCAGGCCCTACATTGAGCCATACCTTATCCAGTTTATTTCTGCCGATGAGATGAACAAGTCCTGCATCACGGCATCGGGAAATGTGATCGGCAGCCTCTTTTTTGGAGACAGCTTTTCCGAATTTTGGATTGATTCCCTTTGCTGCTTCCCCCAGGAACAGACATCCAAGGTCGATAGGGTAATCATTACATTTTGTAGAGTCACGGCAGATGCAAAAATCCATGATAAAATGAAAGCCTGCTTTTTCAATGAAATGATCAAGGACATCCCTTGGAACCACCAGATTTCCCTCATGGGCAATGGATTGGTTAACCGGTATGGTTTTTTTTTGCGGAAGGTAGATGATCTCATCATCCTCAAAAAGCGCGTATTCGATCATCCTGCCGATTACAGGAAGATTGGATACCTTTGACCAGAAAAATCGCTGAGAGAAGGTTCGGTTAATGACGGTCTTTATCCAGTAAGGGCTGGCCATGATCATGACTCCATGATAAATATCCTGTGGGTATGAATTGCTTTGAGACTGTATGACATTTTCTATCGGATATGAAAGAAAACACAAGCCTGAAATAATCCGGATAAATTACGGGGTAAAACCAGGTATCATTGGATGGTGTTCAGATAGGTTCTTAAATTGATTTTCTTGTTGGCGATGCCGGTTTTTTTCCGGATATTTTCACGATGAAATTCAATTGTTTTCGGGGACAGGCCTTGGATGTTCGCGATTTCTTTTGTCGTTTTCCCATGCTGGATGAGGTTTGCCACCTGAATTTCCATGGGAGTGAGCCTCAGGAATCGGGAGGAGATTCCCCGGATGAACGGGGCGACAATATCTTTCATGTTGGATTCAAGAATCTCGATAAACAGTTTCTGCCGATCATCCAGCCTTCCCCCCTTTAGTTTTTCCAGATAAGGAAGAATCAGCTCTTTTACATTAAACAGCACTTTTTCTTCCAGTTCAATCTTATCGGCCTCTCTTCTTTTTAATAATACTTTCAAGGCCGTGTTGGTCTCTTCCAGATTCTTTGTTTTGTTTTCAAGCTTCTGATTTGTATTGGCCAGTTCTCTGGTTCTATTCTTTACCCGTTTTTCGAGCTCATCATGAGCCTTTTGGAGCTCCTGCTCCACCTCTTTTCTTTTTGTGACATCCCGCGCAATTCCCAGAACCGTATTTTTGCCCTTTATCGTAACCGGATAGGTTCTTACTTCAATGACAATTTTTGTTTTGTCTTTTTTGATTAAAACCAGTTCATCCGGACCGGAAGGAAGACCAGCCAGATTTTTTTTCAGATGTTCCATGGCTTTTGGAATATATTCATCCGGAAGTAAATCCAGTTCCAGAAAATTTTTCCCAATCAGCTCATGTTTTTGATACCCGGTTAATTGTTCTGCAGCTCTGTTCCCGTCTATGAATCTGCCTTCCAGATCATTTAAATAGTAAGCATCCGGAGCAAACTCAAAAAGAATTTTTAACCGGTCAATGGAGTTGTCTGATGATGGACGTTTATTTTTTTTGCGATTCACGGATCAACTCCTGGGGTTTTGATATGATTTTTCCAGGCAGTTTCAGTATGCGCATCAATGTGTTGGCCATGGGCTTTGATACCGTATCATTGGTCGCCAGACTAATTTGCGGATCTTTGATACTTCCTTCGGCCGTAAGGCATATCACAAAGAGTTCGTCCCCTTCTCCGGTCAGAATCCATCCGATAATCGGGATTGCACTAATGGCTTTGTCAATGGTCTCAAAGGGCTGGACTCCAATGAGAGCATTAATCTCTTTTTCATTGATTCGGTATTTTCCGATAGCGGAAAATTGAATGGAATCGCTATCCATCAGGAAATTATCAAAAGAGAGGACACTGTCTTTTATAGCAAAGTCTGAAGAGATCTGATGGAAGGTGAAATGCTTTTTCCGGATATCGATTTGCTGGGTTTTAAATATTTTATACAGGTTCATGGCGGCAAACATGTTGGACAGCAGGGGGGATTGATAGGTATAGCCATCGGTTGCATTGAAGGACAGATGGCCGTTTAAAGAATCGGTTGTTCCCTGAAGATTACCGCTGAGCCGCATATTTCCATCCATTATGGTCTCGTCCGGTTCAAAAGACCGGAACAGATTTTTCAGGCCATTCCTGTTCAGATCAAGATCAATATTCATTACTGTTTTCTGGTTGGTATCCCGGATCATACTGCCGGTTATCCTTCCGGACTCTCCGGTAATCAGAATATCATTGAAATGCATCATGCCTTTTTCAATTTGCAGTCTGGCCTCACCTTTTTCAAAAGGGATTTCATAAATTTTGGGATGTGTTGCAGTGATATAGATATTGGCTGTCAAGGAATCAGGGAGTCTGCTGCTCGTCAATTCACTTTCTTCGCTGCTGACGGAGAATCCATCTGCAAAAAGTTCGCCGGTAAAATATTGGGTATTTTTTTTCAGAGAGAGTGAACCTGTAATTTTGGTTTTCAGATCACCATGCAGCAATGACAGACCGGTTGTAGAAAGAATACTTCCGGTGATCTCGACTGGGCCGGATAATACTATTTTGGAATCATTCCGCAAAACAGAAATTTTTTTCAGCTGGATATGGCCTGACAATGGACGATTGTTTTCCCACGCCAGTCCCATGTCCAGCCCTCCCTTTATGTTTTTTATGGTTGATTTCCCGTCACGGTCTTTTCCGGAAAGATTAACGACTCCCTTGATGGTTACAACCCCTCGTGTATCTTCATCATGATATTCAAGGTCCACTTGACCGGAATCCATGGATAGATTGATTTTTTGCAAATGGATGTTTTCCTGAGGCCAGAGTGTCCCGGAGAAAAGTCCACTGCCCTCGATGATTCCTGCCGGGGGGGAATATTCACTGCCAAACAATTGGAATCCTTTTGTGCTGAGTTTGGCGGTTCCCTGAAATGCAGCATCCTCGCCGGATCCGGTAAAAACCACTGAGGCTCCGGGTAAAAGATCGAAATCGGGTATTTTTGGGAGTTTATCTGTCTGGGCTGAAAATTGGTATCGTGGAGTATTAAATACATCTGCCAGGGAGAGGCTAAACTTCCGAATCGGGAGCTGGTTTATTTTCCCGGAAAGATCGGCCAATATGGGTGAGGCGAAATTTTTTGCAATCACAGTGCCGGACAATTTTTCAATGCGTCTTTTACCCCAGACAAAATCACATTGATTCAACTCGACCATTCCTTTGACTTGTGTGGTATTGTTGAGCACTTTGTCCTGGACAGTAACGTTGGCTTTTATATTTCCGCGTGTGACATTGGAAAGGGGTTGGAGCAGATCATAAACAACCTTGGGCTCCATTCCCGCTCTCCAGAGGTATTGGAATTCTTCGAGAGGCATATCCAGATCGACATTGACAATGGTTCTTAAATCAGGAGCCATGATGTCCGGAAGGATCAGATCCACACATTGCAATTTTGAATAATCCGTATACCCGGAAAGGTTTTGAATCAAAAGGTCACCCTCTACGATATTCAGTGTTCCGGAAATCCCGGTAATCCGTTCAGGACCGTACCCGGTGCCATAGCTTAAATCAGACAGGATTGCATCAACATACAGATTTTTAAATAATTGTTCCGGATCGATCAGGTCAGACAGTTGACCGGTAAAACCGAATTTGTTGATCAGGATGCTTCCACCCTGGATCTGATGGAAAAAAAGCGGAATCGCCCATTCCGGCAGATATTCAACAGGCAGGTGTGAAGCGATTGTTTCATAATCAAAAGAACGGGATTGAAACGCCAGTGTAAGGGGCATTTTTCCGTATGCATCTATTTGAAACGGCCCCTGCATTTGGCCGGTTCCGGAGAGGAAGAGGTCCGTGGTTTTCAATTCCAGGTCTGAAAACTGAATATTATGGTCATCGGCTGTACATATGATCCTGAGCGCCAACTCTTCAATTGGTTTTCCGCCGCCGGGAAAACCAATGCTTTTTGAGCGGATATCGGTCATCAATCGAAAACAATCTTGCGCTTCCTGAAATCCGACATTGATATCGACACGGCCCTGGATCAGTGAGTCCAGTTCTTTCAGCGGGAAATCATCCAGCTTGATATGACCGGACCAATGTTCTCCTACAAGGCGAGCGAAAAATTGAAGCTGCGTGCTGAAAAACCGGGTGTTCAGATTTGCATAGTCATGACTGAATTTGCCGTTGATATGGGTCAATGAATACGGTTTGTTTTTAAATTGGGTGAGGATTGTACCATTATGGATGGACGTGAGGGGGATGGAAATTTTACCTTCTGATCCTTTTCCAAGAGCAAGCAGGTTGAAAGGCAGCATATGGATTTCCGGTGATTCCAGATCAATGTGTTGAATGGCCAGCTCTCCAAACAGAAGTTTCAGCAGGGAAAGATCAACTCCGATCCGGTCTGCTTTGATAAACAGTGCGTCTGCTGGTTTTCCGATTCGGAAATCAGACAGGGAAACATGGAGGCCTTTCAGCAGATTCAGCTCTGCCTTGCTGATCGAGACTGCCATTCCCAGTTTTTTGCTGAGCTGGTTTTCAATCAGGGTACTCAGTTTTTCGGATCTCAAAAGACGGCTGCTGGTATAGAGAAAGGTGCAGGCTGCACCCAGTATCAACAGCAGAAGAATCCGGAACGCTATTTTTCGGATGGATTGGTTCATCGTTCTTTCATTTCATCGCCGGCAGAAAAACATTACTGGTTACCCAATCCATTCTGACCGCCGCAGTCCGGACATTCCCATGTGATGCCATTACATGACATGCCCCAGAAATTTTCTTCCATACACTCCTGGCAGATTGTAAACCCGCACCGGCACAACCAGCAAAAATGGTTCGGCCTTGTGCAGCAGTGGCACTGCCGTTGTTTTCTCTGCCAGCGCTTTTCTCTATAGGACTGTTTGTCTGATGAGGAGTTCATGTTCAACTTTGATACAGCGGTTCATTACAACATGGATACCCTTGCCGGTAAGAAGCTCAGCTGCTTCTCTGTTCTCTATATTCAATTGCATCCAGAAAACATCTGGTTTCAATTGTATTTCCGCATCATCTGTTACAATTTTCCCTTGATTCACGCAATGCCCTGCCTTGTTGTTTTATAATATCCATGCTATTGATCTTGCACCTATGCAAAAACATGGTTGTAATAAATAAACCTGTTTTTATGTTCCGTCAATACAAGATCAGTTACCATGATTTACCGGATCGGAGAAAAACATGACCTGTATTTCAGACCCAGGCATTACACGGGATGATGCTCTGAAGCTGTTGCATGCGTATCTGGAAAATGACAAACTGATCTCCCATTGCGTGGCATCAGAGGCCATTATGCGGGCATTGGCAGAGAGATTGAATGAGAGCCCGGATGTCTGGGGAATTGCAGGTCTTCTTCATGATCTGGATTTTCAGATTACGGATGAAGATCCGGCAAGGCATGGTATGGAGGCAGCCGGAATCCTGAGGGAAAAAGGGGTTCATGAGGAAGTGATCAATGCCATTCAAAAACACAATGCCGAGGGATTGGGGCTTGAACGTTCCACAAGATTTGAGCATGCCTTGACCTGCGCGGAAAGCATTACCGGGCTGATCGTCGCAACCGCTCTGGTGTATCCGGATCAGAAACTCAGCAGTGTAAAAGTGAAATCGATCTCCAAGAGGATGAAAACCGCTCATTTCGCCCGTGCCGTCAGCCGGGAAAGGATTCTGGAGTGTGAAAAAATCAATATCCCGATCCAGGATTTTATCGGCATCAGTCTGGAAGCCATGAAGGGTGTATCCGGTGAACTGGGATTATAACAGATAAGGAAATCATGAAACCACAAAAAACAATCTATCTGATAGATGGAACTGCCTATATCTATCGCGCCTATCATGCCATACGGAATCTATCCAATTCAAAAGGGTTTCCCACCAATGCCATATTCGGATTCACCAAGATGATACTGAAGCTGATGGATACCCATAAACCGGAACACGCCGCCATGTTCTTTGATGTCAAAGGGCCCACCTTCCGTCATGAAATCTATCCTGCGTATAAAGCCAATCGCCCCCCCATGCCGGATGATCTTTCTGCCCAGATACCCTGCATTAAAAAGATTGCAGAAGGATTCAACATACCGGTGATTGAGAAAACAGGTTTTGAGGCTGATGATCTGATCGGTACGATCGCGGGTCTTGCGGAAAAAGCAGGTTTTTCGGTTGTCATGGTGACCGGTGACAAGGATTTCATGCAACTGGTTACGGAACATTCCCATATCTGGGACCCCATGAAGGATAAAATTATTGATATACAGGCGATTCAGGAATCCCATGGTGTTGAACCCCGGAAAATGATCGATATCATGGGGCTTTCCGGTGATTCTGCCGACAATATTCCAGGGGTTCCTGGAATCGGGCCCAAAACAGCCATATCGCTTATCCGGGCGTTCGGAAGCATGGATCAGCTTTATGAGCAGGTGGAAACCATTTCGCAGCAGAAGCAGAAGGAGAATCTGATCCATTTCAGGGAGCAGGCTTTTTTAAGCAGAAAACTGGTTTCGATTGATACCAATGTCCCGGTTCAGTTTGATCCGGATCAATTCCGGCTGCCGGCTCCGGACAAAAAGGCGTTGTCTGAACTGTTCAGGGAGTTTGAGTTCAGGCAGCTCCAGCAGGTCTTCCCCCTGGAAACCGATCTGTCGGATAAACGGTATCTGCCGGTGTTGGATATGGAAGCGCTGGATCACCTGGTATCGGAACTTGGCAAACAATCCATTTTTGCCCTGGATACGGAAACCACTTCCAAAAATTCCATGAAAGCAAAACTGGTGGGTCTTTCTTTTTCTTACAGGGAGAATGAGGCCTGGTATATCCCGGTTGCCCATGACTATGAAAACGCGCCGGAACAGCTTTCCGTTTCCATTGTTCTTAAGCGGTTGCGGCCGGTTCTGGAAAGTGAAGAGATCCGGAAGATCGGTCAGAACATCAAGTATGACTGGATGGTGCTGCTTCGGCATGGTGTTACCCTGCGCGGAGTTGTGTTTGATACCATGCTGGCCTCGTATCTGCTGAGTCCTGCAAAAAGAGCACACAGCCTGGATCAGATTGCCCTTGATTACTTGGATCACCGCATGATTTCCTATGAGGAGGTCGCGGGTAAGGGAAAAACAGAGATCGGGTTTTCAAAGGTTCCTGTGGATAAGGCGATTCCCTATGCCTGTGAGGATGCGGATATCACGTTCCTGGCTTACAGAAAACTGTATCCGATGTTGCAGGAAGCAGGAACCCTGGAACTGTTGAAAACCGTGGAGATGCCCCTGATTCCGGTGCTTATGCACATGGAATATCATGGTATTATGGTGGATGTGGAAAAACTGAAGGAACTCTCCCTATCCTTTGAGGAGAGGATGCTGCAGATCGAATTCGATATTTACAGGATTGCGGGCGAAGAATTTAATATCCGTTCCACCCAGCAGCTCGGAACCATTCTTTTTGAAAAACTCAACCTGCCGGTGCAGAAAAAAACCAAGAAAAAAACCGGGTATTCAACAGATGTGGAGGTACTGACCAGTCTTGCCGAGAAGCATGAACTGCCGGCACTTGTTCTGATGCACAGAACCCTGGCAAAGCTGAAATCAACCTATGCGGATGCACTGGTGGACCTGATCCATCCGGAGACCGGAAGGATTCACACCTCATACAACCAGACAATAACCGCCACCGGACGGCTCAGCAGCTCTGATCCCAATCTACAGAATATTCCGATCCGGGGGGAGGAGGGCAAGGAGATCCGGAAGGCATTTATCCCGCAAACGGGTTGGAGTCTTGTTTCTGCCGATTATTCCCAGATTGAGCTTCGAATCCTGGCCCATTGTTCCAATGATCCGATTCTGATCGAATCTTTTATCAATGATGAGGATATTCACACCCGGACCGCTTCTGAAGTGTTTCAGGTTTTTCCGTCTTTTATCACGCCGGAAGTCAGGAACCAGGCAAAAGCTATCAATTTCGGAATTATTTATGGGATGAGTCCGTTCGGACTTTCCAAGGCTCTTGGAATCAGCCAGAAAATGGCAAAGACCTATATTGACAACTATTTTTTACGGTACAGTGGTGTCCGGGATTATATTGAGGACGTCCTTCAGAAAGCCAGAAAAAACAGAATTTCAAGTACATTGCTGGGAAGAATCCGTCATATTCCGGATATTGACAGTGAGAATAAAAATCTTCGGGGTGTTGCCGAACGGATTGCGATCAACACCATCATCCAGGGAACTGCGGCAGACCTGATCAAACTGGCCATGATCCAGGTGGATGATGCCCTGACAAAAGGCAAATATCGATCAATCATGATTCTTTCGGTTCATGATGAACTTGTTTTTGAGGTTCCGGATGAGGAGCTTGCAGCGATTTCCGAACTTGTGAAACATACCATGGAAGGAGTATGGGATCTGAAGGTTCCGCTGAAGGTCAATATCCAGAGCGGCAGAAACTGGGCGGAAGCGCATTGAGGATGGGGTTGGCTGGTTGGCCGGTTTGCCCGTGGGCCGGTTGGCCGGTTTATGGGGTTGGTTTTTCGGGATTTTTTTATTCTTGAGAGGGTTTCCGGTCTGTTTGTTTTACAGATTCGCTGATGGTCTGATAGATTGTTTTAAATGACTCGTCAAAACTGGTTGGAGAGACTCTTCCAACCTCGATAAATTTTACAATAATTTCTTTGGTTGCCCGCAGTATCTGTTCATCAATGGAAGTCATGGGTGACACCTACGTTTTTACAGAGTATGGGTTATTCTGACGAACCATTACACAGAAATCGCTCTTTGTGTCAAGGGTGTTTGACAGATTTGCTTTTATTCTTTATTACAGGGTTTCTGAAAAAGAGATTATGCCCGAAAAAACAGGCTGGTGAACCGATGAGACAGCCAAGGAGTGTTCAATGAACAAATCATATGAAAATACAATACGGTATAAACTGGAAAGCCCTGATATCATACAGTCCGATGTTCTGGATCCCATAGAATACAAGTATCATGGCAAGCAGGATATTGATATCACGATTCAACAGCCGGAATACACATCGGTCTGTCCCATGACCGGTCTGCCGGATTATGGCTGTATCACGGTTACCTACCGGCCGGATCAGAAGATCATCGAACTGAAATCTTTTAAGTATTACCTGCTCCAATACCGCAATGTCGGTATTTTTTATGAACATCTGGTCAACAGGATTCTGAATGATCTTGTCTCAGCGCTTCTACCGAAATGGATGAAAGTGACAGGTGATTTTACTTCGCGCGGAGGAGTGACATCATTGGTCACTGTGGAATATAAGGGGGAAAAATGAGGTTTACCAACTGTATTGTAATCGGGTGTCTGGCGGGTTTACTGGTTTCCTTTTCCTGGGCATCCGATATTGTGACTGACCAGAAAAAACCGGTTGAATTTCAACAGAGTTCTTATGCACACCTTAAAAAACGGGTTGGTTTAACCCGTTTTCAAAACAAGAGTACCTTTCTGGATGATCGTCTGGTTTCTGTCACGGATGACACATTGGCAGGCGTTCTGACGGAAAGAGGCAAAGGGGTTGTTCCGGTTCAGAATGCAGATCCGGTATTTTCAGGATTGAGAGACCGTCAGCCCAGGCGGGTATCGGGTGTGATCGACAATATGACACTCATTAAGGTCGGCCGGGCTTCGGGATTGAACGCGGTGGCAACCGGCACGATCACAGGTATCCGGGATTTTCAGGAAGAGAGGGGTTACTGGTGGTTTAAGGAGATGATGTTTTTTATTGAGGTTCATATGCATTGCAGTGTGTATGATACGGAAACCGGAGCCAAAATTCTGGATATGACCCTGTCGGAAAAAATCGATCTGCCCGAAGCCTTTTACCGCAAGATGAAAGCCAAAGGTTATACTGCCTCTTTTGCAGAGATTCAGGAGATCATCATTTCTCTGTCCAGACAGATGGGTGAGGAGATCTGTACCCGTATGGAACAGGAGCTGTTCAAAACCTTTATAAAAACCATTGATGGCCAGCAGGTTGTCATTTCATCCGGCAGCAATGCGGGCATAAAAACAGGGGATCTGTTCACAATTCATGATTCAGGACGTGTGGTTACGGGAAAAGAAGAACATCAATTTTTCATCGCCGGCCCCGGAACCGGCATACTGC
>PNOB01000088.1 GCA_013824585.1 Desulfobacterium sp.
CCTTCCGGAGGTAACAATCGTTATGAACGGTTTGATATCCTGATCAAAAATACCTGGGGCGAAATTTTTCACCACAATCTGGTTGTAAAAGATATTGAAAACAACCTGCTGAAATGTTATAAATTAAGTAATTTTTTAAATATTTTATCAAAAGATGTTCCGTCCGATGATCTTCAGTATCTCATATTTGAACTGGGTGCTGAAGATGAAACATATGCTCATAAAACAACCCTGGAATTTATCCGTCAAGGCGGGCCAAAGGTATCTGAAAAAAAATCGAATATCATGAAAACGGACAATCCAGAAGGTTCTACAGGAAGTGAATCGGAAAATCCGTTTCTTGATCGCCTGTAACCCCATGAAGGTCGACCCTATGAAAAAAAACTCTTTTCTGATCGTTAACAACAATTCCATTGCATTGCGGGAGCTTTCCGATATCATGAAATACTTGACATACGATGATATCCATCAGACGGAAGATGCAAACAGTGCCTGGACCATGATGCGGATAAAACCCTTTGACTGCGTGATCGCAGCATGGGACATGCCCGACATGACCGGGCTTGCGCTGCTGAGGGTCGCCCGGAATGATGACCGTTTTTTTAACATCCCATTTTTTCTGACCGATTCTGCCTTTACAAAAGTCAAGGTGATTCAGGCTGGACAGTCCGGTGTTACCGGATTACTGGTCAGTCCGTTTGATGTAAAAAATATCAAACAGAAAATAGATACCATAATGAATGCTCCCAAAAAGGAAGAACCTTCTGAAGCGGTAATTGCCCTTGAAAAAGGCATGAAGCTTGTTGATAGTGAAAACTATCAGGAAGCAATCAAGGTTCTGGAAGATTTTACAGCAAAAGGAGAAACCGCAGAGTATTATTACAACCTCGGTTATTTAAAGACATCTGAGGAAAAATACAACGAAGCAATAGAGGCATTCCAGAAAGCAACCCAACTGGATCGGCTTTTTGCAAAGGCTTATGAGGCCATGGGACATGCATATCAGAAACTGGGCAAGCAGGATGAAGCTCAGAAATATCTTCAAAAAGCAGCAGACATCTATATGAGCAAAGACAATATGCAGGTTGCGGAAGAGATTCTGAATGAAATATTGAAGATCGGTAAGAATACGGTCAATGTCTATAACAGTCTGGGCGTTCTTTACCGGAAAAAAGGAGACCCTGAAACCGCGCTCAAACATTATAAAAAGGCAATCAAGGTACATCCACAGGAACCGTATATCCTTTATAATATCGGAAGACTGTACCTGGACATAAAAGATCCGGTCCAGGCCAAAAAATATTTCAATATGGCAATAGAGATCAAACCGGATTTTGAAGATGCAAAGGAAGTACTGAACGCCATTGAACTGGGTACGGTTTAATAAGTTGCAGCCCTCCCGGAAATACAAGCCAAATCTTTTTTATGGGACGTACAAGGTTTCCATCGCCCTGCCCTGTCTGAATTTTAAAACAAACATCCGTAGCAGGAAATCGGCAATCTGATCCGGATTGTGAAAATAGTCAAAATTAATCACAACATCAAATTCACTGGCCGGGGCTTCTGATTTTTGATACACCCTGCTGTAAAATCTTCTTTGATCCAGATCCGCCTGTTCCAGGATCTCTTCAGCCTCTTTTTGACTGACAGACAGGGAATGGGATAGCCTCTTTACACGATATTGCTTCGAACTGATGCATCGAACAGCAAACACCTTTTCACGAGGTAAGACAAGATGGGCTCCCCTGCCCACAAAAATTGTCGGTTCCGATGTCGCAAGGAAAAAAAAAGCTGCAAACAGATTTTTTGAATAATCGGATAACGGAAACGATTTTTCTCCGGAGAATCGATTCAGAAATGCCTTCACATAGCCGGGATGGCTTTCATCAAAAATCTCAACGCTTTTTGGAGTGATCTGGGCTTTGGTGGCAATATACTCGACAATTTCCTTGTCAATCACACGATATCCGATTTTCGGAGCCATCATGCAGGCAAGGTCAAGTGACCCGACACCTATTTTTCTGGAGAAGCAAATGGTCGGATGCATGTCGACCATTGCCTCCCGAACCTCTTCCCAGAATAATTTTTGACATGCTCTTGAAAAATAATCAGATGCCAGACTTTCCATTTTCGCCTGCCGAAGCTTATGATCCGAGTCATCATCAATCCTATGACTACCGGGTTGATGTATTGAAGTTTCCATATCTTTTCA
This sequence comes from Desulfobacterium sp., assembly GCA_013824585.1. Taxonomy (GTDB): domain Bacteria; phylum Desulfobacterota; class Desulfobacteria; order Desulfobacterales; family SURF-7; genus QZKS01. The sequence goes on from PNOB01000088.1 coordinate 2,213, forward strand.
TCCTTATTGAGATAATCTTCCAGATCTTTTAATGAATGAGCCAATTTCAAAAGTCTGTTGTTGTAGTTCCGGCGAAAGCCGGACACGCAGTGAAGCGTAGCGCTATCCAGTATTTTCAGTTCTTTTCTGGACATCGGCTTTCGCCGGTGTGATGCTTTTAAATCGTTTTGAAATTGGCTCGAATATTTTACAGATGATAAAAAGGAATTTTCGTAACTTTTTCCTTCACAATCTGATGAACAATGATATTGGTCCCTTTTTTCTTGGCAGTATACATGAGTCCGTCAGCTTTACGGATCATCTCCTCGATGTGACTCGGAATCTTTTCATAGGTTACTATACCCGTGCTGATTCCAACTTCCCATTTGTTCTGTTTCATCATCTGATTCAGTTTCCGCATTACTTTAACCCCAACCGCATACGCTGCAGAAGATTCAGTTCCCGGAAGAAGCAGTCCAAATTCATCACCGCCAAACCTTGCCACGATATCAATCACCCGGATATTTTCCTGAACAGTCTTTGCCACACACTTCAGGAGCTTATCTCCTTCACTGTGCCCATGTCTATCATTAATCGTTTTAAAATTATCAAGATCAAAATAAATGATGGACACGGGATATCCGTAACGACGGGCTTTATTCAGTTCATGTTCAGCGAATTTAATAAAAGCTAAACGATTAGCGATTTTGGTCAGGGGATCTGTCGTGGCCAGTTCTGTTTGAACCAGAATAATCTGTTTTAATCTGGCAATGAGAAAGGATATAAACAAAAAAACAATCACACGAAACAGTTCATTCACATAAGGTACGAACCAATGACTGAAATGTCCTATCATGGAGATATCGGCAATCAACCAGGATAATGCACTTGAAAGTGATATGAACACACCTGCCTTACATCCAACAACCCATGAGATAAAAACGATAGGAAAAAGAAACAGCAGAGATAAGGCGTATTCAGGCCCGGTAATATAGCGGATATAACCGATGAACATTGTTGCCATGAACGTGATGATCAGGATCAACAGGGTGAATGCAGGAGTCGGCTCCGCAGCCCACGCTATTTTGTTGAATCTTGAAAACATGTTTCATACACCATTTCAATTCAGGCATTCCGATCATGGCTGTAATCCAATATAAGTTTTAATCGCAACTTCGGCCATGTATAGAGTTGATCATCAACAATAAGAATCCGTCTCATTTTTCCTCCCTTACGATGCGTGTGACCTTTCCGCATCCTTTCTGGATATCTGATCAACAAGAATCTTGATTTGCCCTATACTCGTCGTACCTTTTTCAATTTCATAAACTTTATTGGATAATGAAAGACTGAATGGCCGTTCGCAGCCGCAGGAGTGTATAATGATCGGAAGCGCATCAAATCTGTCCTTCAGTTTTAACATGATGTCTGCCAGATCACCATCCGGCAGATCGGAATCCAGAATCAACAGATCGATTAATTCCATTGTAGAAAAAATCGTAACAACCTCTGCGGCAGTTTTCGCCAGAATCACCTGATGTCCATGGGCTGACAACTCACGCTTTAACAGTTCCCGAACGTGCTTATTACGATCGGCTATCAATATGGTAAACATCTGTTTCAATGGAAATCCTCAATCCGATAATTTTTTTAATTCTCTGGTCCGGCATTGGTGCATACCCTCGGTGTCAGTTTTTTTTATACTTTGTAAAATATAATTCATTATAAACCATAGAGACCGGAATCTACGTTCCCAACTTCAACCAGCACTGGATTCAAAACAAGCCGATCTGTGAAATCGGCTGTAGCCTCTCTTTTCATCCTGACCATCTTTCGGATTAAAGTGGTCTCCATGGCTTATTCTTCTGAATTTAAAATATGGTCCTCTTTTTGCTTTCTGTTCTGCAGACCATTAACCAACATCTCAACACAGGATTCCGCAATGAGCATGCCAGGAATTACAAGAACAAACACTTTTTATAAGTTGCTTATTTTATGGTTAAATAAATTTTTCAGGCCCGGAAGCTGTTTTCTGCTGAATCCGACAACTGTTCATTTTTTTTACACTATGAAAAATCAACGGGCAGACAACAGGTGCAAACCACATACCGTATTCCATATTGACCAGTTGGGATTAAAGACGCTATAAGGATTTTCGATGGACCGACAGGCAACTTTATGATTTCGATACCCATCCCGACCCGTATATGGGGCAAACCATCGGCTCATGATGAACAGTTTCATATTTTTCAGGGAGTTTACAAAATGTTTTTACGGTTGAGCCTCAGGAGACGGATTCTCCTTCTGATTGCATCGCTGGCAATTATCAATGTCGCCGGTTCAGCGATCACCCTCTGGTATGCATACAAAGCACAGGATCTGAACTACTCCATGGTGGATCAGGATCTGACTTCATTAATCGCAGCACAGAATCTGGAAACCTCTCTGGTGATGCAGAAGGGTTTTCTTACTTATTTTTTTATGACAGATTCCTATGAATGGATCGAAAAATTAAAAAAACATCATGAAAATTTCCAGATCTGGCTGATTCAGGCCCGGGAGATCAATCAGCCCGCACAGGGGTTTAAAGTTCTCAATGAGATCGAGTCCCGTTATATCCGTTTTGTTTTCGACAGGGATAAGGTCATTGAACTTTATAAAAGCGGGGAAAAAAATGAGGGTGCCTCAAAACATTGGAATGTCCGGAATCAATTTTTCAAGATTATTGAATTGACAGGTCAATTCAAAAAGATCCAGGAAGAAAACATCAACAGTTCAAGTCGATCACTTCGAAACGTATCCTGGAAAATAAAGTATATGGCTGGTGCGGCCATCCCTTGCGTGATCTTTCTCAGCATTCTCCTGACTTTTTTCCTGCTTTATCATGTTCTGGATCCAATACACAAGTTAGCGCTGGAAGCAGACCTCGAGAAAATTCCGAGAGGTCTTGAAAATGAAATTGAAGCATTAAAGAACCGTGTTCAACATCTGATCATGGATATCGGTCAGACTCACGCCAAACTCGAGGAAAGCCAGGAGCACCTTGTTCAGTCCGAAAGGCTTGCGATGGTTGGAAAACTTGCGGCAGGTGTGGCCCACAGTGTCCGTAATCCATTAACTTCTGTGAAAATGCGCCTTTTTACCCTGGAAAGAAGTCTTACGTTAACGCTTGAACAAAAGGAGGATCTGGATGTTATTTCGGAAGAAATCCGCCACATCGACACCATTCTCCGCAATTTTCTGGAATATGCAAGGCCCCCCAAACTGAATTGCCAGCTCCACAGCCCCTCTGATGTTGTCGATCTTACGATTCAGTTACTGAAGCACCGGATCGAATCTTACCGCGTGGATGTCATTGTCGAACGTAAGGAAAAGCTGCCCAAGGTCATGCTGGATTCTGACCAGCTCAAAGAAGTGCTGGTCAATCTGATTATCAATTCATGCGAAGCAATGGGTGAAAATGGACAAATCACGATTATGGAAGACAAAATTCAGAATGATCCATACCATCATACGGCCGTTATCCGGGTCAAGGATAATGGCCCTGGAATTTCTCCGGAATTGAAAGAAAAAATATTTCAACCGTTTTTCAGTTCAAAAGAAGAAGGTTCGGGACTCGGCCTCAGTATTGCCAAAAGAATCATGAAAGAACATGGCGGGGAATTGCGGGTCGAGTTTGATGAAGTACCTGGTGCTACTTTTACAATTGTACTACCCATAAAGGAGTATGACAATGGCGACAATCCTGATCGTTGATGATGATCCCCAACTGCGCCAGAGTTTTAAAAAAATATTGTCCGCAGAAGGGCATATAATCCAGACCGCTTCATCCGGTGAGGCTGGAATTGCGGCTGTGGAAAAAGAACTGCCTGACCTTGTTATCATGGATGTCCGGATGCCGGGCATGACCGGACTTGAGGCTTTCCAAAAGATCCATTTACTGGATTCAAAACTTCCGGTTATTATCATGACCGCCTTTGGGACAACCGAAACAGCTATTGAAGCTACCAAAATGGGGGCATTTGATTATGTTCTGAAACCGTTTGAAATACCGGCTATCCTTGAATTGATCAACAAGGCGATAAAGGCCGGCCACTTCATGCATGCACAGGTTCAGATCGATGCTCCGCCAAAAGAGGCGAATCAGGATGCGATTATCGGAAGCAGCTATGCAATGCAAGAGGTTTACAAAGCGATCGGCCGGGTTGCCCCAACCGATGCAACCGTATTGATCCGGGGTGAGTCCGGAACCGGAAAAGAATTGGTTGCAAGAGCCCTGTATCAGCATAGCCTGCGCGGAACAATGCCGTTTCTTGTGATCAATTGTGTTGCCATACCGGATACGCTTCTGGAAAGTGAACTTTTCGGATATGAAAAAGGCGCATTTACCGGGGCAGTCAATCGCCGGATCGGCAAGATCGAACAGGCGCATAAAGGAACGGTTTTTCTGGATGAAATCGGCGATATGCCGTTTACGATTCAAGCCAAAATCCTGCGCTTGCTTCAGGAAAAAAGCATTGAAAGACTGGGTGGAAAACAGCCAATACCCGTGGATGTAAGGATCATTGCCGCCACCAACCGGGATCTGGAAACCGCGGTCAAGGAGGGGCTTTTCCGGGAAGACCTGTATTATCGGCTCAAGGTTGTCAGCCTTAACCTTCCCACCCTTCGAGAAAGAAAAGAGGATATCCCGGTGCTGACCGAATATTTTATTAAACAACATTGCAAGGATATGAACATTTCGAATCCAGGGATTTCCGAAAAAGCCAAAAATGAGTTGAATTCACACTCCTGGCCGGGGAATGTTCGTGAATTGTCCAATACCATACAAAAAGCGCTTATTTTCTGTAAGGGAGGCCCTCTGGATGTCAGGGATGTGACCCAGGCCATTGACCAGGCAGATCTGAATGGAGGAGAATCCAATGAAAGTCTGACAAGACCGGATATGATCATCCGGGAATGGATACGGAAACAGATAACCAATGACCTCAAAAAAAATCTTTTTGATGACCTGATGGATTATTTCGGAAGCATGATTATCCGGGAAGCTTTGGATAATACCAATGGCAATCGTTCTCATGCCTCCAAACTACTTGGGCTTTCGCGTCCGACCCTGTTATCAAAAATTGAAAAATACAGTATCAAAATCAAAGCCGATGTTGATTTTTATTGAGGTAGATAAGAGCCTGAAAGATCCAGGTTCAGCTCATATTCACCGACCAGTGTCGAGGGATGAATTTTAACGGTTGCGAAAAATGATCCGCTGATTTTCACGGTGATCCACCATATACAGCAAGGTTGCTTTGCTTCTTAAAATTTCCATCATGTCATGAAGCCTGTCACGGGAGACATTGGTGAACCTAAGGTAAACATTTCGAAAACCTTCCGGTGCACGTTCATAGGTCGTAAGAATGCTGACCATGCGACCGTCAAATTTGCGGACGACGTTAACAATATCCATGATCGAACCCGGGACATCCGGAAGGAGAAAAGCAATATGAATCCCTTTCTTTTTCAACCCGGTAAGATAAATGGTTGCCTTGAATATGTCGGTCTGTGTGATGACCCCGCACAATTTTCCGGTGTCATCCAGCACCGGTGCACCGGAAATTTTATGCTCCAGCAAAATATCCGCAGCCTCCTCCATGGTCAGATCCTGGTGAACTGTCACCACATCGCGGGTCATGATATCTTCCACTTTAATCTTTGAAATAAGATACAGCAGTTCATATACATCCAGACTCGTTGCATCCGAAGCTGATGACCTTTTCAGATCACGATCTGTAATGACTCCACAAAGGTTGCCCTTGTCTGTGACCGGAAGCATCCGGATATGCTTTTCTTTCATCATGGAAATGGCCTGTTGCATGGAATCTGTTTTCTTTATGGTAATGACCGGTTGACTCATCCAATATCGGATCAGCATAACATTTTCTCCTTGTCTGTTTATCTCCTTCACCAAAGGAGCTGAAACGAAAAACGATCTAAGGTATCCTGCCTTCCTCAAGGAAGTACATCATACCCGGCTGGAATGATCACCATCGGTATGGGTGACCGACGAAAAATTTTTCTCGCTGTGGAGCCCATCACCACATCGGCAATGTTACTTCTCCCTTTTGTACTGAGAACCAGCATATTGGGCTTTTCCTTTTCAATCGCCTTCAGAATCTCCTGATAGGGTACGCCCTGCTGGACAAGGTATTGGCACCTGATTGTTCCGGGTGAACCTGATTCGAAAAGCTCCTGCATCCTGGACTCTCGTTCCTGTCTCTGTTCTGAAAGATAATCCGGAAATGAAAATGATCCATAACCTGCCATTGCCCGTTGAACAATGTCCAGTTCTGGCTGATTAATCACACTGACCATCACCATCTCTGCATTCAGTTCCTTGGCCAGCATTTGACTATAAAGGACAGTCGCCTCTGAATACCTGGAGAGATCTACTGCCGACATGATTTTAAATTGATTTGCCATGGGTTCCCTCTTTCTGAATGATATGACTTGATAAATGATAACGATTCCCAGTCTGATCTCTATATTGAGCAATAGGCATGCCATATCACGGCTGATGACCGGCAATAAAAATAGACTGATAATTCAATAGGTAATCACTTTTTTCAACTTGCGATAAAATCAACCGTCAATGGGTATGGTGTCGGGCTTTTTAACAGGATGTAAAACAGAATCATCGAAATTTATTTTTCCCGGCCGTTTTGTGATGAAAAGAATATCGAGATGTACATGAACTTCTGCCGGGTTTTAGTGTAAAGTTCAAAAACATATTGACACATGAGTCAAAAAAATGCCAGTTATACATTATTTAAAAACAGATAATTCCATTTTGCGATCAAGATGGCATGATTCGTAGGGGCAGGCCCCTGTGCCTGCCCTTTGTGTGACCATATATAGTATCAACATGAAAGCAAATCGAAATAACTCCATCTGCCCGAGGAAAACCATATGAAAGAGAATGATCTGAAATACGGACTTTTTGCCGATGCACCGGATCTGGTGGATACGATTCCGGCATTGGGAAAACTGAAAAAAGCCTATCCGCAATATATTGCCCAGGCAGAAAGCGCTCAACGCATTGCCAGAAAATTTGCAAGGGAAGAGATGCTGCCTAAAGTCATTGAAATAGATACAAGGTGCAGCAAAGATCCCCGGTATGCAGACCTGGACCTCTGGCAAAAGGCAAACCATCTTAAACTGAACATTGCGGCCATTCCGGTAAAACTGGGGGGGCTCGGATGGAGTGCCCTGGATAATGCGGTTCTTGTGGAGGAACTGTCCAGCGTATGCCTGGCAAGTGCTGCCAATATAACATTCAACACCTTCGGACTCCTGGGCGCACTGGTTGAATGCAGGACCGATATTGTTCTTAAGATTATCCGAATGATGACCGATGCCCAGAAAAAAGGGGAACCGCTGTTCTGGGCCTGGGCCATCACGGAACCTGGCGCCGGAACCGATATGGAAGATGGCGAAGCTATGGCTTTGATGAAACCGTCGACCAATGCCAGAAAGGTTCCGGGTGGATATCGTTTGAACGGAACCAAGTGTTTTATCACCAACGGGAGTCTTGCCCACTATGTCATTGCGACCATCCCCATGGATCCGTCCCACCCCAGAGAATCCATGGCCACCTTTTTTGTGCCGACCAGCACAAAAGGATTTTCCGTTGGCCGTGTCGAACGGAAATGCGGACAGAAGGCAAGCCAGACTGCTGAAATTTTCTTTGATGACGTTTTTATTCCGGAAGAAAACCTGTGGGAACCTCCCGGCAGGGGGCTGAGACACACCCGGGAAATCCTCTCCATCACGCGGGGATATATTGGTCTCTGCGGGACTGCGATCGCACGCGGAGCCCTTGACCACTGCATCCAGTTTGCACACCGGAAAAAGGTTAGAAATCATCGGCTGCTGGACGAAGACTGGGTGAGGTTTGCCATTTCCGATATGATGAAGGATATCATGGCGGTCCGGGCTGCATGCTATAATTTCGCCATATCCATGGATACCTACCATGTATGGAGTTTGTTTGAAAAGCTTCCCATCAAGGCCTCCCTGAAAATTCTTTCCGAAAAATTTATTTTAGGAGATTCCATGCTGAATCTTGCCCGGAAAAAACTGATCAGCCTTGCCGGAAACCGATACAAGGCCAGTATTGTTACCGATAAATTGGTGGAAAAATTTATAACCGAAGGTTCGGCCCTGAAGGTGTCCGGAACCGATCTTGCCGTAAGGGTGAGTTCCCGCGTACTCGATATTGTGGGGCTTGAAGGCATGGCCTATGATCTTGGAATTGAAAAATATTTCCGGGATGCCAAGGTTACCCAGATCTATGAAGGCTCAAACCAGGCAAACCGGATTGATCTTTTTCACAATACAATCGGGATACTGAGTTGATTAAAGCAACAGACCTGCTTTGGAGAATCATGAAATGCAATTCAAGGAACTGAATGAAATTGTAAATGAATGCAAGCGATTTGCCCGGAAGGAAATCCGGGAACAGGTTCTGGAAATTGATTTGAATCCATCACCTGCGGCATTGCAGGGAATCTGGTCAAAAAGTGCACAACTGGATATTCCCTCCCTTCTCCTCCCCGAAGTATACGGCGGAGCCGGATATCCGGCACTCTGCTGCGCTCTTGTCCTCGATACCTTTGCTTCGGAATGTGCAGGGATTGCTTCTGTATTCGCACATCACTTTGCCGCCTGCATGCCCCTTTGCGAAAGCCAGCCGGATTATTGTGAAACCTACTCCACAAGGATCGCACGAATGGAAGGATACGGTGCTGAACCAGCATCTGTAATTTTTCCGGATAGTCCTGGAGACGGGGTGATTGAACTGATTGAAAAGGGAAACGCCCTGGTATTGACCGGAATCACCCCGCCTGTCGGGAACACAGATTCAGCCGGATTCTGCTGCATCTTTGCAAAAGATCCGATCCAGCCGGATGGCATAACCTGTCTTTTTCTGGATCGGGACAGGATTGAAAACAGCCGTGGCAAGGACATCCATCTTCCGGGACTAAAAATCAACCCTTTTCGAAAACTCCATTTTCAAGACCTGAAAATTAGCTCAGCGGATATCATCGGCGAACGGGGAAAAAGTTCCGACCTCATGAAAAAAACGCGGTCTGCATTTTATGGTTTTGTCTCTGCCATAGCACTGGGATGCACCCGTTCAGCGTACCAGAAAGCATTGACATATGCCGGCCAGCGATATCAGTACGGCAACACCATCATTCATCACCAGGAAATCCAGCGTATGCTCGGAGCCATGCTGATGAAACTGCAGATGGGAACATCCGGAACCATCCAGTTGTTTTCCGAAGAAAAATTGAATCTGCTGTTTTCTGCCCCTGACCCGATGCTGACCAAATCATTCTGTACGGACATGGCCATGGAAATTATCATCGATGCCATTCAGATTCATGGCGGTTACGGATATATGCATGAATATGGTCTGGAAAAAATCATGAGGGATGTAAAAGTGCTTCAACTGCTGGGCGGAAGCAATCCTTATCATCATGTTCAGGTGATTGCGGAGCAGTTGTAAATTGGTAACCCGAGAGGGGGTTTCATGTGGGAGCGTTTCGTGTGGGAGCAGATCATTTCATGTGGGAGCGGCATCTTGCCGCGAAATAAGATTGATGAAACCATCAAGATTGTTCAAAGCACAAAAATATCGCGGCAAGATGCCGCTCCCACACAAGATGCTGCGCCTACAAACAATTCAAGATATTTTTTTCCAAACTTAAAAAATTGATTTAATAATGAATAATTTACTATGACACATCTGTTTTCAAAACACGAACTCACCGAACTCGCTACCCCATACCCGGATCGGATCACAGGCCACATCCGCAGAAAAGAGATCGACAGGGCATTGTCCGTATGTGATGAGATGCGTGAATCCAGAATCCTCCTGCATGATTATTTTGCAGACTCCTGTACAGTACTCTGGAGCTGGATCGGAGACCGTCTTGGCGAAGATTCGATCGAAAAACTGTTCCGCTATGTTTTTAAACAATCCGCCGAACGTCAGTACTATGAGGTGGCCGACGCACAGGTTATGCCTCATCTGACCGTATTTCTTCTTGCAAAATCCTGGAGAGCCCACAGTTGTTTCGGTGTTGGTCCCTACCCTGCAAAATTTCGGATTACCGAGGATCATGACAAATTCACCTTTCATCTGGAACCGTGTGCCAGCGGGGCAAGACTCTGGAAAAAGGGATGGTATGAGGAAGGAAAAGGCGGACGTGTTTCCGGGTCGGAACATCCATGGACATACAACCGTAAAGGGTTTCCGTATTATTGTATCCACTGCCCTTTCCTGAATGAAATACTTCCGTATGAATCCGGATATGGAATGATCATGTGGCCGGTTGATCCGCTGAACAGCCCGGAAGATCCATGCGCCTGGCATATTTATAAAAATCCGTGCAATGTTCCGGAAACCTACTACAAAAGATTGAAGCTTAACCGGAAACCCAAAAAAATGCGTCTGGCCAAAACCAGAACAGACCTGATTTTCGACCCGGTTGAACTGAAAGAAATGGCAAGGCCGATCACGGATCGGATTTCAGAAAACCTTGTAAAAGGAAAACTCAAAGAAGCCTCAAAACTGTGTAAAGAAGTCAGGGATGAATTCCTGACCCTTCACGATCTTTACGCCATGATGATTCTGGCTACCTATTCTTTTATTGCGGAACAGATGGGCGAAGAGGCTCTGGGCGAGGCATTGGAAAACCAGTTCAACCGATGTCTGAAGCATCCGGTATTATCAACAATTGAAACCATGCCCCTCACGCAGAAAATCTCTTTTCTTGCGACAAAAATTTTTGGGGCTGATCACTGCAACAGCACCGGCTATCACCCAGGCAGATTTTCAATCCAGGAAACAGACAAGGAGATCCAATTTATTCTTGATCCATGCGGAAGCGGCGGAAGACTGATTCAAGCCGGAGCATACGAACCCATGCCGTTTTTGAAAAGATTAAGGGAAAAGGTGGAAAACAAGGCGGTCAATCTCATTGCACAGAATATCCCCCTTCCTGAAGCCTTACTGAAGATGGCCTTTCCACTGATCGTTACCCATTTTACTCAGCGAAAGTCCTATTCTCAGGGAAAAACCAAAAAAGCTTTCTCCTGGTCTTTCAACCAAAAGGACACTCCTTATTACTGCTGCCAGTGCGGTAAAATTGCTGAAAAAATGAGGAACAAAGGCCTTACGATCATTCCCCCGGCTGGGAAAAAAGATGTGTGTGTCTGGAAACTGTCCAAAACAGAGCCGGAATCCGAAAAATCAGTTGAAAGGAATGACTCGTAGGGGCAGGCTCCCCCATAAGCGCTAACTTAACAATTAACCA
>PNOB01000089.1 GCA_013824585.1 Desulfobacterium sp.
AACGCAGCGATTATATCTGGGTGAGCGGTATCTGGCGAATCCCGCCTCCGGGCCGGCAATGGGTCCCGGGTTTTTGGGATAGATCCGGTGAGGGTTTTCAGTGGACTTCCGGTTACTGGATTACGATCCAGGCGAACGAGGCGAAATACCTTCCGGAACCGCCGGACTCAATTGAAATAGGCCCCGATGCCCACGCCCCTTCGTCTGATTACGGCTGGATTCCCGGATGCTGGATCTGGCACCATAACCGTTACGCCTGGCGGCCTGGTTTCTGGGCTAAAATGCACAGGGACTGGATATGGATTCCGGCCCATTATTCCTGGACTCCCAGTGGCTATATTTTCGTGAGCGGATATTGGGATTTAATCGCAGGCAAACGGGGAGTTCTATATGCACCGGTGTATGTCTCTCCAAACATGCACAGAGGAGTGGTGTTTTCATACTCACCCGGACATGTGGTGAACTTGAACGTATTTTCCGATTGCCTCTTCCTGCGGCCGGGCTATCGCCATTATTATTTCGGAGACTATTATGCCCCGAGATACTATCGGAAAGGTTTCTACCCCTGGTTTTCAAATCATGCCAGACGATCCGGCTATGATCCAATCTATGCGCATCAGCGCTGGCACCATCGAAATGACAATGATTGGGAACATCATCTGCAATCGCGATTTCAGGAACGCCGTGAACACGAAGCAGAAAGGCCATCGCGCAGACCGGAGTTTGGAAGAGGACAGCATCCGGACAAAAACAACTCGCCCAGGACAGGCAATGTGACTACGGATAGGTTTAGTCCTGTGAGGAGAAGTATTGATTCTTCGGTTCGACTCAAACCGATGGATAAACAAAAGCGAAGTAAAATTAATCAGATTGGAAAAGCTGTCCGCACCTATCGCGAGGACAGTCTGGAACAGAAAACCCAGATAATCGACAAGCCGATGAACCGTTCTCGAGGCATAGCCGAGCCTAACCGGGTAATCAAAAACAGCCGGACGTACGGACCCGGTCATATCGTCAGGCCCAACCGGACACTCGGGACCGGTCGGACAATCAAGACCAACCGGATAGCCGAGCCCATTCGTGTTAAATCCGGCAGACCTCTGATTAATGCCAGACCAGTCAACCGGATAACCCCGGAGAATACTCTGCCCAATCGTTACAAACTTCCAAAGACTGATTTCAATGTCAAGCCTTTGGAGAGAACCTCCGATGCTATACAAATGCGGAGCCGAGGTAATTCTTTGTCGAATGTACGCAAGCAGAGTTACGGAACCGGCATACAAACTTCTAAGGTTAAAAAATCGAGGGCAGACAACCAGCGACTGAAAAACGACTTCTGAAAGGCGGTAATCGATTTTCACATGGCTTAAAAAACAGCCCGTTTCCAGCAGGATTTGCAATGATGACTCAGGATCGTAATTATCCGGAAAATGCCAGTGGCCTGAAAAATCTTTTTCGGGCCCTGGCCTCCCGGAATTATCGTCTATTTTTCGCCGGCCAAAGCATCTCCCTTTTGGGTGCCTGGATACAGCGGGTGGCCATGAGCTGGATAGTATACCGACTGACTTCTTCGGAAGTACTTTTGGGAACGGTTTCCTTTCTTGGACTGATCCCGGTCTTTGTGTTTTCTCCCTTTGCCGGTGTGTTGGCCGACCGGATCAATCGGCAACGCTTGCTGGTCATAACCCAGGTGTTGGCCATGCTCCAGGCCTTGATACTGGCCGGTTTGATCATGACTGGATCTATCCGGATCGAACATATCATGGTTCTGTCCGTTTTTCTCGGACTGATCAATGCCTTTGATACGCCGGTACGGCAGGCCTTTACCTTGGAAATGATCGAAAAGAAGGAAGATCTGAGCAACGCCATTGCCTTGAATTCAGCCTTGTTCAACAGTGCCCGACTGGTGGGTCCGGCCATCGCCGGTGCGCTGATCACTGTTTTTGGAGAAGGCCTCTGCTTTTTGCTGAACGGACTCAGTTATCTATTCGTTATTGCCGCTTTACTGCTGATGCGAATTCCTATGGAAGAAAGGAAAACAAAACAGCAAAACCTTCTGCATGGCTTGCAGGAAGGATTTTCCTATGCTTTTGGTTTTACTCCCATCCGGACCGTGCTGTCTCTGTTGATGGTTGTGAGTATACTGGGAACGCCTTATATTGTTTTGATGCCGATTTTTGCCAAAGACATCCTGCATGGTGATGCACACACGCTGGGCTTTCTCATGAGTGCAACGGGCGGCGGAGCCTTATGCGGCGCGGTTTATCTCGCCTCGCGAAAAACAGTGGTCGGCCTGGTACGTATTCTTCCGTTGGCGGCTATCCTGTTCAGTTTAGGACTGATCGGCTTTGCACTATCGCACTACCAATGGCTTTCCATATTGTTTCTTATCATTACAGGCTTCGGCATGATGGTTCAGATGGCTTCCAGCAATACCATCTTGCAGACAATCGCGGACGAAGACAAACGCGGTCGGATAGTGAGTTTGTATGTCATGTGCGTCATGGGCACGACCCCCCTCGGCAGCTTACTGGCCGGAGCCGTTGCCGATCGAATCGGAACGCCCGAAACTCTCATGATCGGTGGGAGCTGCTGCCTGGTATGCTCCATTATTTTCATGCGAAAGCTGCCGGCCCTGCGCGCCTCGATTCGTCCCATATATGTTGAAAAAGGAATCCTATCGGAAGTGGCCTTGGGACTGGAATCCGCTGTTCAATGGCCGAGACCTCCGGTTGGTTGAAAATACTGGATAAGATATTTTCTTTTTCATGATATATGTCGAAATGACAACATCATTTTTTCAGATCAATTAAGATTCGATTCACTCTTTTACAGGAAGGAGGGGCAACTTGGATACTATGGAAAAACAAAAACTGTCTTTTGGGCTGAAGGCAGGATATGGAATCGGTGATATCGGCTGCAATATCTTTATTGTGACATGCGGTCTGTTTCTGCTCTTTTTTCTCACCAATGTAATGGGTGTGGAACCTGCACTTGCCGGGCTGGCGCTCCTTTTTCCAAAATTGTGGGATGTTGTTTCAGATCCGATCATGGGTGGAATCTCGGATGTTACCCGTTCCCGTATGGGCAGAAGACGCCCTTATCTTCTTGCGGCCTCCATACCTTTCGGGATTATTTTTTTTCTTATGTTTATTGTCCCACATTATGCTTCTGGTTTTTCAAAGGCACTCCATGTGAGTTTAATGTTTGCTCTGGGATGCACGGTGTTTACAGTCTTTAATATCCCGTACTCAAGCATGGTGGCGGAGATGTCGGACAATTATAACGAGCGGATGTCCATCACTTCTTTCAGGATGATTGGCTCCTCCATAGGCGTTTTATTTGCCGGCGGCCTGGCCATGCCGCTGGTTGATTTTGGCGGTGGAGGGGAGTCTGGATTTCGTTTCATGGGCTTTGTCTTCGGCGTAGCCATCACTGTCTTTTGTCTCATCTGCTTTCGGGCAACACGCAACGCAAGGACTCTGCCGGTGAGTGAGAAAATGGCCCCCATGGGTGAGCAGATTAAAATCGCTTTTCGGAATACACCTTTCAAAAATCTGATACTGATGTATATCTTACAATCATTGTCCGTGGGTGTGCTCATGGCAGGATTAGTTTATTATGTGAAATATGTCATGGGGTTGCCGGAAACCGCCATGGGTATTATTTTTCCCATTTTAATTGTGACTGCTATTCTCTTTATTCCTGTGTGGGTTAAAATAGGTATAAAGTTTGGAAAAATTAAATCCTATACCATCGGATTGTGTATATTATCGTTCATGCTCTTTTCATTATTCTTCACTCAACCGTCACAGTTGAATTTATTTTATGTTCAAATATTTCTTCTGGGCATCGGTTTTTCAAGCTTTCAATTGTTTCCTTTTTCCATGCTGCCGGATACCATTGAATTTGATGAACTGCAGTCTGGCATGAGAAGAGAAGGTATTTTTTCCGGCATCTGGTCATGCGGTCAAAAAACTGCTTATTCCGTGGGACCCAGTATTGTCGGGTTTGCACTTTCTCTGTCCGGTTTCGATGCCGATGTAATACAACCTGAAAGTGTTGAAACAGGAATTCGAATTGTATTCTGCATTTTTACCGCAGCCATGGTGATGCTCAGTCTGATTCCTTTTGTGAAATACGATTTAACCGAAGAGAAATTTGAAAGCATAAAACAGATGATCCGGCAAAAAGGAAAGACAACCTGATATTGGTGTTGGCATAAAAAGTGACAAAAGTGATTGAACGGATAAAAAATATCTGGTAACTTTATCTAATGTAAAGATAGTCATTGTGCCGATGACTACACGATGATTTAGCTGATTTCTATATCCTCAATATCCGGCAACACATTCTCCTGGGATGCAGCCAGAAGACAGGCAATAGCCAGATAGAGGCAGAACATTACACCGATTCCGGAAAAAATGAGTAAAAAAAGTGTCATAATCTCCATCCTTTTTTTAAAAGTTCATAAGATATCGTATTCATTAAATGTTTATATAGCAATTAGCATGCCCAGAATAGCAAACATCAAATTATGATAAATATCATTTGGTTATTAAGATATCTCAGGAATAGACAAGTCATTGGTTAAATGATTTATCGAAAATTGTATAATAAATTACATAATTTGAGATGTAGATGAACTATTCTGAAATTGATCTCAAAACAGAAAAGATTGACTCATGAAAAGTTTTATCATCAACAGAATTGCATATGCTCTGTTGATCCTGTTTTTTGTCACCATTCTTGTTTTTTCACTTGCCAGGCTGCTTCCCGGAGACCCGATACAGGCAGCCGCGATGTTCAATGCGGATTTGTCTAACCAGGAGATTGTCAGCGAACTCAGGGCCCGGTATGGATTGGATAAACCGATTTATATTCAGTATGTTATCTGGTTGAAGGATTTTATTCAAGGAGACTGGGGAACATCTTTAGGAAGCGGAGAAGATGTCCTGGAAATGTTTTTCAGGCGTCTTCCGATTACGCTGGAACTTTTTGCAGGATCTGTTTTCTGGTCTTTGATCATCGGTCTACCCCTCGGTGTAATTTCTGCTGTTAAACGAAATTCCTGGCTTGACGCCATCCTGACCACAACTTCCATTTTCGGGGTGTCCATCCCGGTCTTTTGGGAAGGAATTATCCTGATTTATCTGTTTGCCGTTATTTTTCCGATCCTGCCTCCCTCCGGATATGTTCCATTTGCAGAAAGCCCGATCGATAATATCCTGTCGGTTATCCTGCCGACTTTTGTTATGGGAACCCATGGTGCAGGACTGTTTGCAAGGTATGTGAGATCAAGCCTGCTGGAAGTGCTGGGCCAGGATTATATTCGAACAGCAAGGGCCAAAGGGCTCCGGGAAAAATCCATCCTTCTGGTTCATGCTGCAAAACCTGCCATGATACCGGTTGTGACGATAATCGGCCTGGCCTGGGGATATGTTGTCAGCGGCTCTTTTCTTGTGGAATATATGTTTGCCATTCCGGGTTTGGGGCGAATGGGAGTGGATGCAGTGTTTGCAAGGGACTTCCCGGTGATTCAGGCTACGCTGGTCATGGTTACCGTGAATATCCTTCTTGTCAATCTGGCAGTAGATCTGCTTTACGGCTATCTGGACCCGCGGGTCAGGGTAAGAGGTAACCTGGGACAGTAGGTGAAATGTCTGGTTTAATTTTCTTTTCATTTTATTACCAATATTCAGGAAGCATATGAGCAGCTCAGTATTCCAAAATCAATCATCACACAGAATTTCAACCCATGGCGTTGGTTCTGTTCTGCGGTCGATATTTGCATACCGGATTTCATGCGTTGGTTTTGTCATCATATTGATGCTTGTCATTATGGCAGTATTTGCGCCCTCGATAGCACCGCAAGACCCAAACGTACAGGATTTATACCATGTTCTAGAAGGACCTTCCCGGAGACATCTTCTTGGAACCGATGATGTAGGCCGCGATCTGCTTTCACGAGTAATTTACGGAGCCAGGGTTTCTCTGCTGGTGGGTCTGATTTCTACTGCGTTTTCTGCAATCATCGGTGTTTTTGTCGGTTTGATAGCCGGTTACAAGGGTGGTATCACGGATATGATCATCATGCGTATAACTGATACATTCATGTGTATTCCGGGATTGATATTGTTACTGGTTATGGCGGCAGCCCTTGGGCCTGGAATACACAATATTATTATCGCAATTACCCTTCTGGGGTGGACCGGGTTTGCCAGGATTGTACGTGGTCAGGTTTTAATTATTCGTGAGTTGCCATATATAGAAGCCGCGCATGCTGCCGGTGCTTCCGGATTCAGAATCATGTTCAAGCATTTGCTGCCCAACGCCATGGCACCAGTTATCATTGCAGTGTCCATGACGATCGGAGGGTCAATTATGCTTGAAAGTGCAGCAGCTTTCCTGGGTCTTGGAGTCCAGCCGCCCACGCCAAGCTGGGGAGAAGCACTCAGGATTGGATATTCATACCTGGAAATTGTCCCTCTTTTTTCCATTGCGCCGGGGCTTATGATTACACTTGCCGTGCTTGCCTTCAACTTTTTGGGTGATGGCTTGAGAGATGCCCTTGATCCTCGTCTGCGAGGAGAGGGAAAAAAGGTAGAATAGAATGATCGACAGAACCATGACACCGCTTCTGGAAGTCAGGAATTTGCAGACACACTTTTTTACCGATCAGGGCATTATCCGGGCGGTGAACGGCATATCCTATGATCTGCACGAAGGTGAAACCCTGGGAATTGTCGGCGAGAGCGGGTGCGGGAAAAGTATCAGTGCCTTTTCCATTCTTCGTCTGATCCCGAATCCTCCCGGTAAAATTGTTAATGGAGAGGTGATATTTGAAGGGACAGACCTTTTACAACTGAGTGATAGAGAAATGTGTGCTGTACGGGGAAACAAGATTGCTATGATTTTTCAGGAACCCATGACATCTCTTAATCCTGTCCTGACCATTGGTCACCAGGTCATGGAACCTATGGTGCTTCATCAGAAAATCGGAAAGAAACAGGCAATACAGGAATCTATTCAGCTTCTTTCAAAGGTTCAACTTTCCGAACCGGAAGCAAGGATGAATTCCTTTCCTCATCAACTCAGCGGAGGTATGCGCCAGCGCGTTATGATCGCAATGGGCATGTCCTGCAAACCAAAACTTATTATTGCAGACGAACCTACAACTGCCCTGGATGTTACGATTCAGGCACAGTTGCTGGAACTGATGAAGGGGTTGACCCGCGACATTGGTACAGCTTTGATTTTGATTACACATAATCTCGGGATTGTGGCCCGCTACGCGGATCGTGTCCTTGTCATGTATGCAGGCCGGATTGTTGAGAAGGCTACAGCAAAGAAATTGTATTCTTCTCCGAGCCATCCATACACAATCGGATTGTTGGCCTCTGTTCCGAGGTTGGATCAGGATCTGAAAAAATCACTGTCCCCCATAGAAGGACAACCGCCTGATCTTTTGAATTTACCAAAAGGATGTGCCTTTCATCCCCGCTGCAGATATCGAATACCAAAGTGTTTTACACAAAGCCCTGAACTTGAACAAATCTCCGACAACCATGAGAAAGCGTGCTGGGTCGATGTCCATTAAACCAAAAAACAGCCTGTTGCAGGTGAACAACCTGAAAAAATATTATCCTGTCTACACGGGTATGTTCCTCAAAAAAAAGATCGGAGATGTCCGGGCAGTGGATGGCATCAGTTTTGAAATTTTGAATGGAGAAACACTTGGACTGGTAGGAGAAAGTGGTTGTGGTAAAACCACCTGCGGCAGATCGATTCTTCAGCTTGATCCTCCCACTTCCGGAAGTGTGATTTTTCAAGGAAAGGATATCACACAGCTTCGTAAACAGGAACTCAGGGCAATAAGAAAAAAAATACAGGTGATTTTCCAGGACCCGTTTGGTTCCCTGAATCCCAGAATGACGGCACGGAATATCATCGGAGAACTCCTTATAATCCACGGCATGACAGATAACAAAACAGAATACCATGAACAGACAGATCATCTTTTCATGAGTGTAGGCCTTGACCCTGCCATGGCAGATCGTTACCCGCATGAATTCAGCGGTGGACAGCGTCAGCGTATTGGTATTGCCAGGGCACTTTCCGTAAAACCGGAGCTGATTGTCTGCGATGAGCCGGTGTCTGCCCTGGATGTCTCCATCCAGGCACAGATTATCAATCTGCTGCAGGATCTTCAGGAGCGCTTTCAATTAACCTACCTGTTTATCGCCCATGATCTTGCTGTTGTCCGGCACCTGAGCGACAGGGTTGCCGTTATGTATCTTGGTAATATTGTTGAGATCGCGGATCGGGCTGAATTGTACATCAACCCCCTGCATCCATATACAAAGGCGCTGTTTTCAGCCGTTCCGATACCGGATCCGGAAATTGAAAGGACCCGGGAGCATTTGCTGATATTCGGAGAAGTCGGCAGCCCATTTCATCCACCTGCCGGATGCAAGTTTCATCCCCGATGTCCGTTTGCAAAATCCGTTTGCAGGGAGGAACCGCCTTTTCCCGGAAAAACAATAGACGATAATCACTGGGTGGCATGCCACTTGATCCAATAATACGTTAAGGAGAATTCCATGGAGAGAAACCAATGAAAACAAGCCGGCAATATCCACACTATTTTTTTCTGCTTCTGTTCGTTTTTTATTTTTCCTTACCAGTGGCCGCTGCAAGTGAAAACTTGAAATCCGGTCAGGGATGGATGGAGTTCGGGGAATCATATTGGCCGGAAAAACCGGTAAAGGGAGGTACGATTCAGACTGCTGCACCGTTGTACATCGGTCTGTTCAACCCCAACCATTTTCCGGTAATGGACTGGGCTTCCATGGGATTCTTCTACGACAAACTGATTCTTCACGACGGCAGTTATAAACCGACAATTCCATGGCTTGCAGAATCATGGCAGTATCTTGACAAGGTTACAATTGTGATGAAACTCAGGCAAGGGGTAAAGTTTCAGGATGGGTCTGATTTTACCGCAATGACGCTAAAATATCAGATGGAATGGATCCTTGACAAAAAAAATGGGGCATGGTCAAGACCCTGGCTTGAACCGCTTCAATCCGTCGAGGTTGTGGATCCCTTTACACTTAAATTTCACCTGAAAAGACCGTGGGGCGCTTTTGCAGGCACAATGGCCAGTGTTCCGGGCATGGTCATATCTGAGAAAGCCCTTCAAATGGATGCTGCCATTGCAGAAAAGAAAGACATTATCCGTATGATCGGCAGTGTGAGAAGGACAGCAGAAAAAGCAGAAACCCGAGCAGAATCCGGGGATGCTTCGGAATTGGAAAAGGCGGAAGCGGTTCAGGCACGAATGAAATTTTCCAGTCTGGAATCCAGAATGAAAGAGCTGGAAACCCTGACCCAGGAAGGAAAATCAGTGGATAGTATGCCTGCCGGAACCGGTCCATATCTTCTTTCAAAAGCAAGTCCCGGTAATTATATAGAACTGAAACGCAATCCAGAATGGTGGTTTGGAAAATATGCCGGAATGCCGGATATGCCTTATTATGAAAACGTCAAGGTATCCGTGATCCCAGATCCTTCTGTGAGTCTTGCAAGTCTGAAAGCCGGCAAGGTGGATTATACGCTGCTCAATCCGTTTCAGTATCCGATTGTCAAAAACGACCCGAGATTTCGCGTGGGGATCAGTCCGTTAAACTGGCTGGTTTGGTTGATGCTGAATCAGGCAGAAGGACCCTGCAAGGATATCCTTGTTCGAAAAGCCATCTCCCACGCCATTGACCGGAAAGCCCTTGTCATGGGAACCCAGGCAGGAATGGGTCGGCTTGCCAGTTGCATCTTTCCGGACAATCACTGGACCCATAATCCTGATCTGGAACCTGTGAAATTTGATCCTGAACTTTCCCGAAAACTTCTTGCTCAGGCAGGTTATAAAAACGGACTGACGATCAAAGGATTTACCCTGAACACTCCTGTTTCCCAAGCCTTTACAAAAGCAGTGATGGCCATGCTGGAAAATGTCGGTATAAAATGGGAAGTGGATTTCCTCGGTATTGCCGGAATGGTGGAACCGTTTATGAAACGCAAATATGATATGTCCGGCGGATTATATCAGTGGATTTTTGAACCGGATCTGATTGCAACAGCTCTCTATATGCCGGATGGAATGCTGAACTATGGACGGAATAAAAATGAAAAGGCAATCCAGTTAATTGTTCAGGGAAGAGAAGAAACAGATGATGCAAAACGGGTCAAGATTTATCAACAACTGGAAGCAATTCTTTATGAGAATTATGAGGATGTCTGGCTATGGTATCCCATGATGGTTGCCGCATCCAGTAAAAGAATACAGGGCTTCAACGTGGAGATGCTCAAACAGCACGGAGAGGGGTATATCCGGTCCCATCCCACATGGTTCAAGGATGGAGGCAGGCAGGACTGACAGACAGGTCTACATGTTGCATAAACAATGCTGTTGACGCACAGCCGACTTTCACATATATTCATCTTCAAAAAAAACAAAGGATTATCCTGAAGGAGGCGGCGTATGTCTTTACAAATGCTGAGCAACCCTGGGTTGTTATGGTTTATTGCAGGCCTGGCTCTGCTGCTCACGGAGCTGTTCGCACCGTCCCTGATCCTGATGTTTTTCGGGTTTGGTGCCTGGATTGTGACGTTGCTCTATCTGCTCTTTGATATTCATCTTCCTGCACAGCTCATTGTTTTTGCGATTTCCTCCATTGTGCTGCTTGCCTTTATGCGAAAAAAACTTAAACCCGTGTTTTTCGGGTATGTTTCATCCAGACAAAATTCCGGTCAGAACATTGATGACTACTTCGGAAAAGAGGCTGTCGTGTTGGTTCGCATCGAGCCAGGCAAACCCGGAAAAGTCGAATTTAACGGGGTTGCTTGGGATGCTGCGTCAGAGGTCATCCTGGATGTTGATACCCGCGTCAAGATTATAGACAGAATTGGTCTGAAGTTGAAGGTTGTGCCTCTGTAAAAGAGGCGGCGACTTTATCAGGCGGACGAAATAGATCCGCCCCTGCTGTAACCGGTTACACAAACAAACGAACAAATGATAACAGGAGGTAATGAAACATGGGAATTTCTTCAATCATTTTAACGGGTCTGATCATTTTTATCGTAGTGGCATTTCTCAAGGCCGTCAGGGTCGTGCCGCAGAAAAGTGCATTCATTGTCGAGCGCCTTGGCAAATACGCTTCAACGCTTGAGGCTGGTTTCCATATACTCATACCGTTTATCGACCGGGTATCCTACAAACACACGCTCAAAGAACAAGCGGTTGATGTGCCTCCCCAAACCTGCATAACAAATGATAATATACCTGTGGAGGTTGATGGTATTCTGTATCTTCAGGTTATTGACCCGAAAAATGCAAGTTACGGCATCAGCAACTATGAGTTTGCATCTGTCCAGCTTTCCCAGACCACGATGCGCTCCGTCATCGGCAGGCTTCCTCTTGACAAAACCTTTGAAGAGCGCGAAACCATCAACAGCTCCATCGTGTCAGCAGTGGACAAGGCTTCCGAGCCCTGGGGCGTGAAGGTAATGCGTTACGAAGTCAAAAACATCGTTCCGCCGCAGACAATCCGCGAGGCCATGGAAAAGCAAATGCGCGCCGAGCGCGAGAAACGGGCACTGATTCTTGAATCCGAAGGCGACCGTCAGTCCAAGATCAACCGGTCTGAAGGAGATAAGCAGGAGTTTATCCTCAGGTCCGAGGGTGAAAAGCAGCGCCGCATCAACGAGGCCGAAGGGCGTGCCAAAGAGATCACGCTTGTAGCCGAGGCCACCGCTACCGGTATCGCGGAGATTGCCAAAGCCATTGGTTTGAACAATGGCCCCCAGGCAGTTAACCTGCGGGTTGCGGAACTGTATCTTCAGCAGTTTGGTAATCTTGCAAAGACCAATAACACCATGATCGTTCCTTCAAATCTTACGGATATTTCAACCATGATATCCACTGCGCTCACAGTTATGAAAGGCACGGAGCAAGGCGGCACGGCAGGCAGTGGCAAACCAATAGCATAGGGGGGGCGGGGACGCGTGACCATTGGGATCGAGATAACTTTTTGAAGCGCATTGGAGATATCGTTACTGAAACCCAAACCCGGATCAGTCTGCATGATGCTTCCCAACAAAAAGCGCTGCTTCACGAGCAGCCTTTTTCATCACATCATGCCAGTTTCCCAACTCCTTTTGCCGGAAGATTCTCATGGTTGGATACCAGGGGGTATCCTCACGATCCATCATCCATACCCAGTATGGTATGGCAGGCCTCAGATTCCAGACCGGTTTTCCCATGGCTCCGGCCAGATGAACCACGGCTGTATCCACGGAAATGATGAGATCCAGATTATCGATCACACCTGCCGTGTCCGAAAAATCCACAAGTTCCTCTCCCAGGTTGATAAAATCCATTCCATGCGGCAGTTGCATGACTTCTTTTGACGGCTCGCCTTTTTGCAGGCCATAGCAGCGAACACCTGGGATTTGAAGGAGAGGCAGAAAATCCGTCAGACGGCAGGACCGGTATTGATCATCTTTATTGTCCGGATTTCCAGCCCAGACAATGCCGATTTTCATTTCCTTGTCGCAGAGTTTCTGTTTCCAATCATTCGCTTTCTGCAGGTCTGCTTTCAGATAGGGGATATCTGCCGGAATCGTAGAAAGGGTTGTTTTGAAAATACCCGGCAGGCTCAGTAGCGGGATATGAACACTGAACTCCTTGTTTACATCACTGGAACAGGGCCTTTCAACCACCTCATCCGTACCGGGAAAACCCTGAAAAATGTGAAACAGAAGTTTACTGGTTTCAAACACGACCGTTCCTCCCAGGGCCTTGACCATGGGCAGGTATCGCGAAAACTGAAGGACGTCTCCAAGACCCTGCTCCCCATAAACAAACAGCCTTTTCCCGTGAAAGGGCATCCCATCCCATCGGGGTATGGTAAACCTGTAAGGGCAGGAGTTTTTCCACCTGTCTCTTTTCAATCGCCATTCATACTCTTTCCACCCGTTTTCAAAATCACCCTTCAGCAGCATTGCCAGGGACAGGCTGAAGTGTCCGTCGACATTTTCAGGATTCATTTCCATTACCTGCCTGAAACAGCGCTCTGCATCATCTACCCTTCCCTGATAAAGATCAATCACGCCAAGATTGATGCGGGGTTCGATAAAATCGTTCTGAATCAAAATGGCTTGATGATAAAGATCAACTGCTTCCTGAAGATTGCCGTTGGATTGCTCAATCAACGATCCCAGGTTGTTATACGCTTCCGCATAGTCCGGCTGTATCTGTATGGCTTTTCTGAAATCCGTCATTGCCTCCCGGAGCCTTCCTTTGACCTGAAACGCAATCCCCCTTTTCAGATACGCTTCCGCATAATCCGGGCAATGATGCAGCAGACGGTTATACGCCTCAATATAATGCGGATCGATCTGAACCGCCTGCACATATGACAATGCCGCGGATTCTTTATCTCCCTGTGCATCCTGAACAATACCCAGGTT
>PNOB01000090.1 GCA_013824585.1 Desulfobacterium sp.
TCTCTGTGTCGGTTCTGATAACAATAACCTTGATCGCAGCTTTTATTACCATAGTCATGAATACCCATATAACCAATATCCGGAAAAGAACATCACTCATCGAATCCATTGTAGATGAACGGACACAGGAACTTCAGGTAGCAAAGGAGGAAGCAGTTCAATTACAGATTGCCGCAGTAAAGGCAACCAAAGCCAAAAGTGAATTCCTTGCCAACATGAGTCATGAGATCCGAACCCCCCTCAATGTTGTTATCGGTATGGCGGAAGTTGTCATGAAAACTGCCAGAGATGACCGTCAGCGGATGCTTCTGGATACGATCAACCGGGAAGCCCGTTCCCTTCTGGGAATCCTTAACAGAATACTGGATTTTTCAAAAATCGAGGCCGGAAAGCTGGAACCGGAAAAGATCCCCTTTGATTTACGGGTGATGGTTGATGATCTGATGAAAAGTATTGCATTTCATGCAAAACAGAAAGGACTTGATTTTTCCTTCCACCTTTCTCCGGATATCCCGTCACACATTGTCGGAGATCCGGGCCTCATCAGACAGATATTGATGAACCTGGCCGGGAATTCAATAAAGTTCACTTCAACCGGCAGCATCCATATTCAGGGAGATCTGATGGAAAAACGTGAAAAAAACATAAAAGTCAGATTCACTGTCCAGGATACAGGCATCGGCATTGCAAAGGAACAGCAGAAAAACATTTTTGAAAGCTTTACACAGGCTGACGGTTCAACAACCCGGAAATTCGGGGGAACCGGTCTGGGAACCACTATTGCTAAAAATCTTGCGGAACTGATGGGGGGCGAGATGGGAATGGAAAGCATATTGGGTTCCGGGAGTACATTCTGGTTTACACTGGAGCTTGCCTGTCAGGAGCATATAGTCACAGCAACTGCCGAACCGATACTTTCTCTTAACAATCTGCATCTCCTGGCTGCTGTCGGCATCAGTTCAGAACCCTGTCTGCAAGCCGAGCATCTGAAAAGCATGGGATGTGTTCCTGAAATTGTGGACAGCGGGAAAGATGCCCTATCAAGACTTTGCATGGCAATACCATCAGACAAAACCTTTGACCTGATTCTGATCTACTATCAACAGCAGGATACCGATGGTTTTACACTGGCCTTGGAAATCCGGAAAATGGAAAAGCTGAAATCTATTCCGATCATTCTGATCACGAATCTTGGGCATCTGGGAGATGGAAAAAAATGTATGGACCTGGGAATCAACGGATATCTGAGCACTCCTCTGAAGGCAGATGAGTTTTCTAAAATGATCCGGATGGTATTAAATAACTTTCAGCAGGAAAATCATGACAAAAAGCAAACACTGGTTACCCGGCATACCATTGCTGAAACCTATCGCAAAAATATCTGGATTCTTCTTGCAGAGGATTATCCTGCGAACCAGACAATTACCCTGCTCCATCTGGAGGAAGCCGGATTCCAGGTTAACCTTGTAGAAAACGGGGAAAAAGCAGTACAGGCATATATGAACAAACCATATGACGTCATCCTGATGGATATTCAGATGCCTGTCATGGATGGTTATGAAGCCACAAAAAAAATTCGTGAGCTGGAACAGAAAAAACAGGAAATCGTTCCGGACAAAAAAAACAATCTGCCAAAACCGATTCCGGTTATTGCAATGACTGCCCATTCCTTAAAAGGAGACCGCGAAAAGTGTCTTGCTGCCGGAATGAACGATTATATTACCAAACCCTTAAACTTTAATGCCCTGATCGCAATGGTTTCTAAATGGGCTGAAATCAATCCGCCATCAACACAATACACGATGAAACCGGATCTTTCATCGGATCCGGAAAAAATCAGTCGTGATATGTTGATTGAAGAATTTCCACCACTGGATTTTGAAAAAGCCCTTTCAGAATTCATGGGTAAAAAAGAGACCCTTCTCAAAACCCTCAACCAGTTCCTGAAGCAGGGCAGATCCCAGGTGGAAACCATCCGAACGGCGATTGCTGAAGAACGGACGGAGGTTATTCAGGCAGAAGCGCATAAACTGAAAGGCGGATCTGCTAATTTAACCATGGACAGGCTGTCCGCAATCGCCTGTGATCTTGAAAATTCAGGCGGCAGAGGACAATTGGAAGAAGCTCCCGTACTCCTGTCAAAAATGGAACATGAGTTTTCCCGCCTGGAGATATTCCTACAGGCAGACAGGGTTTAAAAAGGTTCGGGGCCGAACCATTACAATAAACAAATCTGGATGAACAATATGAAAATTCTCATAGTGGATGATGATTCTTCAAGTCTGAGCAAAATGATCGCGATTCTGGAGGAATTGGGACCTTGTACGGCGGTCGAAGGTGGAACCGATGCTGTAAAGGCTTTTGGGGATGCCTTGTCCCATGAGGAACCGTTTGATCTTGTCGCACTGGATATTGATATGCCGGATATGGATGGAACCAAAGTTCTTCAGAAAATCCGAAAGATGGAAGATGAAAAAAAGATTCCAAAATCGAACCGATCCCGGATCATTATGGTTTCGGGAAAATCCGATAAAAACAGCCTCATCACCTGCTTGAAGGCTGGGTGTGACAGTTTTATCGTAAAACCATTCAATATTACAACCCTGATCGAAAAGATGGAGAAGATTGAAACCAAAGATGGCCAAAAGCCTTTTATCCTTCCCAAATCTTTTACAGATCGTTACATGAAAAACCGGAAAGATGAAAAAACCATCCAGGAAACTGAAGAGCTGCCATTAATAATGGATGATTCGCCGATACCGGTTAAGCGTTTACGCATTCTCATCGTTGACGACGACGATATCAGCAGACAGAAGATGGAAACCATCCTGGAAGAGCTTGGGGAATGCACAGCCGCAAAGAACGGTCAGGATGCGATCACGTTTTTTCAAACCGCCCTGAAACAGGAAAAATTTTTCCATCTGATTACAATGGACTATTCCATGCCGGAATTGAGCGGTGTGGAAACACTATCTCAAATACGGAAAATCGAATCCGTTGGAAAGGTTTCATCTGGAAATTGCGCCAAAATCATTATGGTCACCAGACATTCAGACAAAGAAAACGTAATCACCTGCCTCCAGGCCGGTTGTAATGAATATATCGTAAAACCGTTTAATCAGGAAACCATATTCCAGCGGTTGAAAAAATTGAAACTCATTGATTCCCAATCCTGATCCTTCTCAAGGGGAATCTGATAATTACAGCGGTTTGGCCTTGCTTTGCTGAGGGGAAGCGCCGGATCGGTCTGGTTTACGCACAAGCCGATCCATGGCAGCTTTCATGCTTACGCGGAGACGTTCCAGGGCATCGGCAATCTGACCGATTTCATCTTTCCGTCTGGATCTGATTTTCCGTTCCATATCACCATCAGCCAGATGGGTTGCTGTTTGTGTAAACTCAATCAGCGGTTGTAAAGATTGTTTAACAATAAAATAAACTGCGCTTATGGATATCCCGAGGAACATAATCGATCCTACAAACAGCAATCGGAACAGGCTCAGTTTGATGTTGCCGGGCTCCTGGGCTTGATAACCAACTGAAAAACATCCCCAGTGTTTCCCGTTTACAAAAACAGGAGAAGAGATGTCCCATGCATCTATTCTGGAATCGAATTTATATGGTTGTATGGATATTTCCTGCTTGTTCTGGATGGCCTTGACCGTGATTGGATCATTAAAGATCCGTTTGGTTCGATTTCCGTAATAGTCCTTTTGATTGTCTCCTGTGTAATCCTTCTGAAACCGGCTGTTGTGTGTCGGTACATAGCCGTTGGCATCGATGGCAATCGCATAGAGTATGGCCGGATCTTTCAGAAACTCATCCTGAAATTTTAGAATCTCCTTGTCCAGATAGGAATCATATCGTGTGGTATATTTCGGAGGTACAAACCCCGAAATCTGTTCATACTGATTATCAAAGGCGCTTTCTTCTGAAAAAGCACCTTTTTCAATGGCATTTTCAATTACCCGGCCAATGGCCTGCGCACCGATTCCGGATAGATTTTTTACTTTGGAGATGAACTGCTCATCGATTCGTGCAGCTTGAACCACATAAATACAGCCTGCTCCCGATATAACCATAACAACAAGGAAGATACTGATGGACAGCGCAATCTTTGTCCCCAGGCTGGTTTTGATGAAGTCAAACATGCTCTCTTCTCCAGGAATGATCAGAATCGATACAAAATACCCCCCCAGGTCAATCCTGCACCCAGCCCGAGAAACAGAATTGTATCCCCTTTTTTAATACGGCCGTCTTCAATGGTCTCATCCAGGGCGATGGGTATGCTCGCTGCGGTTGTGTTGCCATATTTATGAATGTTGCTGACCAGTTTATTGGGATCAATATCCATTGCCTTCATAAAAGCCTGGTTAATGCGTAGATTGGCCTGATGTGGAATCACCAGATCAATATCCTGAATTTTCAAACCTGCTTTTTCAAGAACCTCTGCTGCAACCTCCGGCAGTCGTTTCACCGCATGCTTGAACACGGCACGCCCATCCATTTTCGGCCAGTGCCTTCCCTGCCGTAACAATTCTTCATCGATGTAAGGAGAATGGCGGAATGTAGGTGCCTCGATCATCAGATTGCGTGCAAATTCACCCTGGGCGTGAAGGACTGACGCAAGGATTCCGACAGATTCATCGGTTTCAACACCTTCCAGGCAGATCGCTCCCCCGCCATCTCCGAAAATAACGGTCACATCACGTCCCTCAGTGGACTTATCAAGGCCGCGGCTATGGATTTCAGCACCCACAAACAAAATCCGGTTGGCCTGGCCGCTCTTGATAAATGCATCGGCTGTGGCAAGACCGTAGAAAAAGCCCGAACATTGCTGCCGGATATCCAGAGCCGGTGTGGTGGTCAAACCGAGCTTGTGTTGAAGAAGGCATCCTGATCCTGGAAAAAACAGATCCGGACTCAGGGTTGCAAAAATAATCAGATCAATATCATCGGGCTTCCATCCGGCTTTCTCAAGTGCAATCCAGGCTGCTTCCGCACCCAAATCAGAGGGCCCGATCTCAAGATGTTCCGGAACCCAGTACCGCTGCTCAATGCCGGTTCGCTGTTTGATCCATTCATCCGAGGTATCCATCATTTTGGATAGATCGTCGTTTGTCACCAGCCATTCAGGTAGATACCGTCCTGTGCCTTGAATAACCGTTTTCTTCATTCTGTCTCTCCTTGATTATAGTGAACTTGCTTATCCATTCCGGTTTTATCAGAAATCCATCCAAAAACGTTTGTGAATAAGCACATGGTTTTTATGATCGACTTTCATCCAGAGTAGGTACAATATTTTATAATCCATCTATCGTCAAGGATAACAAACAGCCCTGAAATGAAAAAGGCTTCTCAACGATTTGAGAAGCCTTTTGCCGCATTTTTATCTGCGTTCGTTTTTTAAAACCTGTTTATATAGGCGAAACTTGTCCGCAAAGCAGAGGTCTACCCTTTCTGGACATTTTTCGCAGCAGGCCCTTTATCCGTTTCTTCAACTTCAAATGTTACACGCTCACCTTCGGATAAGGTTTTAAAACCATCCATTTTAATTGCACTGTGGTGAACAAAAATATCACCGCCCTGTTCCTGTTCAATGAATCCAAAACCTTTTTTATTACTGAACCATTTCACTATTCCGTTTGCCAAGACTATTTCTCCTTTTTGCCATTTTGTTCCGCATCTCCGAGATTGATTTGACCGGATTTTCGGAATCATGTTGAAATAAACCATGAACCATCTGGTATAGTAGTTATTACTATAACTTATCAAATCAAGTCTTGTCAAATACTATTTCATGGCAAAAACAAAGATATTCGATTCTATAAATATCTGTAAGAATTCCTTTAAAGTGCCACTGATCCAAAAGGATTTCCACTCATTTCCGGGAATCGAATATTGATTGAACTGGAGCTTAGGTTATGCAGATTCCGTTTAAAAACATCCCGTCCAATTCCGGATATCGAAACGTTTTCCAGATTGTCTGTATGGATAAACACCTGATTAGTGCCAATACAGTTATCCTTCAGTACATCTAACAGTTCACAAATCGAAATATCATTAAAATCGCCTGCTAATCGTAGATGAAGGTTGTCTTTCTGCCGTTGTTTTGAAATCCTAAATTTTGAACTCATGTTCTAACCTCCTTCAAATTCAGAGAATAATTTCAGCACTTCAAGGAAAAAAATTGTCTGCTCTTTCTGCAGGTTCTTACTACAAAATTCAGGCCAAAAATAATTACTTTCCGTAAAAAAACTTTTTCACGTGAATACAAACAGATATGAATTTCGCAGATCTTCAATATCCCGATTGATAAATAAAAAAAACAGACCTGTCTCAATTCATAGGATTTAAGTCCTATGAAAATGGACAATGGAGATATCATGAAGGCTGCAAAAGAGGATTTCGATTACTTTCTTAGAATCTCATACTTTTTCATCAATCCATACAGGCGGGAGCGGGATAAACCGGAGATCTGGCAGGCCTGCTTGACATTTCCCTTTGAGGTTGTAAGTAACTTCTCAAGGTACTCTTTTTCAAGAGCAGCTAACCCATTTTCCCGGTATCCCTTTAAAGTCGGAAGCAGGGTTGATGATATGTTTTCATAAGATGCGGTGTATTTGCTTGGTTTTTGACTATCGCCAATCGAGGCCTGGGTTGCACAAATCCGGATATTTACCGGAAGATGGTATGGAACCAGTATGGGAGAATCCAATGATTCTGCAACGACACTTTCCAAAGTGTTGATAAATTCCCGGACATTCCCCGGCCAGTCATAAGAGATGAGAGCCTCAAAAAACTCAGGAGAATATCCTTTGATCGCAATATTGTTGTTCTCACACAACTTGGCCAGATAATGTGTCAACAGCTCCCGAACATCCTCTTTCCTTTTAGTTAATGGCGGAAGGGCGAGGTGCAGGGATTTTAACCGATAGATAAGGTCTTTTCGAAAATGATTTTTTTCAACCATGGCCTCAAGATTCCGGTTGGTTGCAGCAATCAAACGAAAATTGCTGTAGATCTCTGATTTCCCGCCAACCGGTCTGAAATGGTGTTCCTGGAGCACCCGTAAAAATCTTTTCTGTACACTCAGAGGTAACTCTCCGACCTCATCCAGAAATACGGTTCCGCCGTCCGCTTGTTTGATCAATCCCTCTTTTGATGAATTTGCCCCGGTAAATGCTCCTTTTTCATGCCCGAACAACAAACTTTCAACAAGTGTTTCCGGCAACACTGTACAATCCACCACAACAAAATTCTTGTCAGCTCTGGCACTGTTTTTATGAATCGCCCAGGCAAATAACTCTTTGCCTGTACCGGTTTCACCCGTAATCAACACGTTGGCATCGCAGTTTGCGGCTCTGGCGACGACATCGATGCACTCCTTGATTGCAGGACTTGTACAGATAATTCCGTCCAGATTCAAGGCAACCGATTTCTCAGATACTACTTTGTTTTTTCGATATTGCAGGACACGTAATAAAGGGAGTGTCATCTCCTTGATGGACGAAGGTTTTTTCACATAATCCCAGGCCCCGCTTTTGATAGCCATCTCCGCGCCCTTGGAGTTGGCGTAGCCTGTCATGATGATGATTTCCGGAGCAGAGGGCGACTTCCTGAATTTCGAAAGGCTTTCCAATCCGTCACCGTCAGGCATCCTTACATCCAGATATACAACATCATAATGATTTGCATTGACCTCTTCGAGACCTTCCTTGATGCTTCCTCTGCATTCAACTTCATGTCCGGTTCGCTGAATGGCACGTGACAGTGCATCGTTCATAATTTTGTCATCATCTACAATCAAAATCCTTGACATGGATGATTTTCCTTTGTCTGTTGTTCAAACAAATCTTACTGATCAGTGGAAAGTCAAATATTCAGTTGATACGCTTTTATGGGCTGCTGTTTGTCGGATTGTTACCAGAGCAGGTGAACCTAAGGGATTTCTTCTTAATCATATGTAATTACTTGCAAATACCGTCATAAGTCGAATCAGGAAACAAACAATAATTACGATATTTAATGTGAGTCCTATATTATAGGATTGTTTGTCAAATTGCAATCATGTTTTTTCATTTGCCTTGCTTTTCTTATTTAAAAGATTCAAAAAAACCGCAAATGGATCATGGATCTGTTTTTTTCACGCCTTGTGATGCATAAAAAAAACTTGCTTTTGTCCGAGGATTCGGTTTATATGACCACATGGTCATTTTTTTCCAATTTTTGATAAAATATGTAAGGGTTATGAAAAAAATGAACTGCATATTCAAACCTTTCTTGAATGGAGTATAATAACCATAGGACAGAAACGATGAATCAAAATCAAATCGGTTGGTGGAAAAAACAGAATCAGGAGCCGGAACAAGGGGATCAGGCATTGAAAGATGCAATTCTGCAGGTCACCAAACCCATTTTTCTGATGGAACAAAACGGAAAGCATTGCATTGCTCAAAGCGGCACAGCATTTATTGGAAATGGAATTCAAACAGGGGATGGGTGTTATCCTCTTCATGCATATGTGCCTTCCCTGGCTCCGTCCGAGCTTGGAGACCCACAGTTCAGAAAATCTTTTCATCTTCGCTATGCATATATCGCCGGAGAAATGGCCAATGGTATTTCATCCGTGGAAATGGTCCAGGCAGCCGGGAATGCAGGAATGATCGGTTTTTTTGGTTCCGGCGGTCTTTCCATTGAACAGATCGATCATGCAATCTGCCAGTTACAAAAAAGCATGGGGGACAAACCATTTGGAATCAACCTGATCCACAGCCCCAATGATCCTGAACTTGAATCCGCAACGGTCCAGCTTTACATTGACCGGGGTATCCGTCTGATCAGTGCAGCAGCCTACCTGAGGCTCACCCTTCCTCTTATATATTATCGAATCAAAGGAATCCATCGGGATACCCATGGCAATATTGTCTGTCCAAACAGGGTTGTTGCAAAAATTTCCCGGATCGAGGTTGCCCGGCAATTCTTCTCACCTCCGCCGGAAAAAATCATTAAACAACTGATTTCAAAAAACATGATCACAGAAGAGGAAGCGACACTGGCTCAATTTGTTCCTGTGGCTGACACCATGACCGCAGAAGCGGACTCCGGAGGACATACGGATAATCGTCCTGCAATATCGCTTCTTCCGACAATTCTATCCTTAAAAAACCAGATGGTAAAAGAGTACAACTATCCAACACCCCTGTTCGTCGGACTCGGAGGCGGTATTGCAACACCGGAATCTGCGGCTGCGGCATTCGCAATGGGAGCAGCGTATGTATTGACCGGAACGGTGAATCAATCCTGTGTTGAATCCGGCACTTCGGAAATCGTTCGGAGCATGCTTGCCGAAGCCGGTCAGGCAGATGTCACCATGGCCCCTTCTGCGGACATGTTTCAGATGGGTGTCAAGGTTCAGGTTCTGAAACGCGGAACCATGTTTCCCGTGCGGGCATCCAAATTATATGACCTGTATAGCCGATATGAACGATTTGAAGAGATTCCGGAAAAGGATCGGACAGCCCTGGAAAAAGATTATTTCCGATCCAGTTTTGAGGAAGAATGGGAAAAGACCAAGGCCTTTTTTACGGTTCGTGACCCCAGACAAATCACCAGGGCCGAGACTGAACCCAAACACAAAATGGCCCTTGTGTTCCGTTCCTATCTGGGGCGTTCCTCCAACTGGGCTGTTTCCGGCGATCCATCCCGAAAAATCGATTACCAGATCTGGTGCGGACCGTGTATCGGCGCTTTCAATGAATGGGTAAAAGGATCATTTCTTGAAAAACCTGAAAATCGGAAAACAGTGACGGTTGCAATGAACATACTGCTCGGAGCATCCGTCGTTACCCGGATCAACTGGTTTCGAAACCAGGGCATCCAGATACAAGACAGTTTTTGTAAATTTGACCCATTACCGTATGAAGAGATTCAGAAATTAATCAACCCTTAATCTGATAACGGAAAACAGCAGGCAAATGATTGTTCGTTCCAAAAACAAAAAAACAACCTAAGGTATGATGAACAAAAAATGAGCATTCAAAAAATTAAAAACCAATCCATTGCAATTATCGGTATGGGATGCATGTTTCCCAAGGCTTCAGATCTGAAAGAATTCTGGAGAGTTTTGTTCAACGGAGAAGACGGGATTACGGACGTCCCTGGAACCCATTGGTCTGTCCAGGACTATTATCATTCAAATCCCAAACATCCGGACCACACCTATTGTAAAAGAGGCGGATTTCTTCCTCCGGTTTCATATGATCCGGCAGAATTTGGAATTCCTCCAAAAACACTTGAAGCAACAGACACTTCACAATTATTGAGCCTGATGGTTGCCAAAAAAGCACTTGAAGATGCCGGGTACGGCATGGACAGGGAGTTCAACCGTGACAAAACCAGTGTAATCCTGGGTGCGACCGGAACACAAGAACTGGTCATTCCCCTTGGCGCAAGACTCGGGCATCCGATCTGGCGAAAAGCCCTTCTGGATTCCGGGATTGATGCGGATCTGGCAGAAGAAGTCATGGAAAGAATTTCAAACGCATATGTCCCATGGCAGGAGAATTCATTTCCCGGACTTCTCGGGAATGTAATTGCAGGCAGAATCACCAACCGTCTTGATCTGGGTGGCACAAACTGTGTTGTGGATGCAGCTTGCGCTAGTTCCATGGGCGCCATTAACCTGGCAATCCTGGAGCTGATAACCGGCAGATCCGACATGACGGTAACAGGCGGGGTGGATACATTAAATGATATTTTCATGCACATGTGTTTTTCACAGACAGGGGTTCTTTCCCACAACAGCGACGCCATGCCGTTTTCCGTGAATGCGGATGGCACGGTACTGGGAGAAGGTATCGGAATACTGATCATGAAAAGGCTTGAAGATGCGGAAAAAGACGGTGATCGCATTTATGCTGTCATCAAAGCAATCGGTTCTTCAAGTGATGGAAAATCCCAGAGTATCTATGCACCTAATGCAGTCGGCCAGGCCAAGGCCTTACGCATGGCTTATCAGGATGCAGCAATTGATCCTGGAACCGTGGAACTGGTCGAAGCTCATGGAACCGGAACACGGGTTGGCGATGCTGTTGAATTTTCAGCATTAAAAGATGTGTTCTGTAATGCGGAAATAAAAGGAAATCCCTGTGCACTTGGCTCGGTCAAGTCAAACATCGGTCATACCAAAGCAGCAGCCGGGGCAGCCGGCCTGATCAAAGCGACCCTTGCGCTGTATCATAAGGTACTTCCCGCAACCCTGAAAGCAGTAACTCCGGATCCGAAACTGAATATTCAGGACACACTGTTTTATCTAAATTCCCAATCCCGTCCCTGGATTGCAAGAGAGGACCATCCCCGCCGTTCCGGTGTCAGTGCCTTTGGATTTGGCGGAAGCAATTACCATATGGTTCTGGAGGAATACACCCCTGAAAAACAGATCATATCCTGGGATGGCAAAATTGCGATTGCCGCACTGTCTGCAATGCAGAAGAAAGATCTATTGAACAAACTGTCAACCCTGAAACAGGATATTGAAAAAAGTACATCTTTTGAAACAATCATCCGGATTACTTCTGATCTGAATCGCACATTTTCCGCAAAAGAAAGCTTCCGCGCCCTTATTGTCCTTGAACGTTCCGAAGAACATGATAACCAGAACCGGTCTTCTCTTACAACCGTGAACCAGGCCATTGAAGCAATTGAGAAACCGGATGTTGAAAAAGTTACCGTAAATAACATCTATTTTAATGGACAAGCCGGAAAAGGCAAGCTCGCCTTTCTGTTTCCAGGTCAGGGCAGCCAATATCCGGAAATGGGTAAAGATCTGATCTCCATTTTCCCGATGGCCTCGGAGACCCTGGAAAAAGTCAATCAGAACCATCAGAAAGAATGGAATGAAAAACAGATACGGCTCAGCGATCGAATCTTCCCCCTCCCCCAATCCGATAAAACGGAAAACGAAGAAAAGCTACGGGCAACCGATATCGCCCAACCGGCAATCGGTGCGGTCAGCCTAGGGATGCTGAAAATACTGGAATACTTCGGGCTCAAACCTGATGCTGTCTGCGGACACAGTTACGGTGAGCTGCCAGCACTATATGCCTCCGGAATGATCAATGAAGATGACCTGATCTCTCTTTCCGTAAAACGGGGGAAATATATGGCTGCCGCAGGACAGGGAGATTCAACCATGCTGGCAGTCAAAGCGCCTCTTGCTGATATCGATGCCATGCTTTCTGAGCATAAGCTGGATGTCGTCCTTGCAAACCGGAATGCGCCCCAGCAGGGCGTTTTGTCGGGCAGCATTGAAGCGATTGAGCAGGCCGCAAAGATATGCAAAGATAAAAATTACCGCGCTGTTCCGCTTCCCGTAGCTGCCGCTTTTCACAGCAGACATGTTCAGAAGGCAGCAAAACCGTTCCAGCAGGCTGTCAATTCTGTGGAAATTCATTCATCAACCATACCGGTTTATGCAAACACAACCGGAATGCCCTATCCGGATGATCCCAGGAAAGCAGCAACACTGCTTGGCGAACAACTTCTCAATCCGGTTAATTTTGTAAAAGAGATTGAAAACCTTTATGAATATGGCGTTCGATCTTTTGTCGAGGTCGGGCCCAAGCCGGTTCTGACCGGACTGGTAAAGGCTATTTTAAAGGGCAAAGAGATTTGTCCCATCGCCCTGGACAGCTCTTCCGGAAAAAAATCGGGAATCGCCGACCTTGCACAAACCCTCTGTCAACTGGCTGCAGAAGGATATGACGTGGATTTTTCCAAATGGGAAACCCCTGAACAGGCTCCCAGAAAACAGATGATGAGTATCCCGCTTTCGGGTGCAAACTACCGGTCTTCACATCAACCAAAACCGCCACGTCCCGGGAAACCAATACAAGCCTCTGTTTCTGAGCAGACACAACTCAAGCCTCAAAAAAAGGAAGTCAGGAAAATGCCTGAAACCACAACACACCAGTTGATGGAGTCAAGCCGGACTCCCATTCCAGATGGCAACAGCCGTCTGATAGCAGACGCACTCCAGGTAGTTTCCGAAAGCCTTAAATCCATGCAGGCTCTCCAGATCCAGACTGCGGAAACCCATAAAAAATTCCTGGAAACCCAGACAGAAGCAAGCAAAAACCTGCAACTGATGATGGAAAGAACAAGAAACATGACCCAGGCAGCTATGGGACTTCCATCTCCATCCGCTTTCTATTCACCGGGATTTCCGGTTCGCTCTGTACCTGCTGCACAGTCAATTCCTCAGAAACCAATTGAATTGTTATCCAAGACACCTCCGGCCTCTGTTACTGTGCTGCATGCCGAGTCTCTTCCCAAAAAAGCAGCACCTCAGATAAAGACCAGTACCCATGGAACCCATCGCGGGGATATCCAGAAAAATATGATGCAGGTTGTCAGCGAACTCACCGGATATCCGGTTGACATGCTTGAACCCAATATGGATATCGAGGCGGATCTCGGAATCGACTCCATCAAAC
>PNOB01000091.1 GCA_013824585.1 Desulfobacterium sp.
ATAGCGCTACGGTTGCGCCTGACGGCTT
Source organism: Desulfobacterium sp. (assembly GCA_013824585.1). GTDB lineage: Bacteria > Desulfobacterota > Desulfobacteria > Desulfobacterales > SURF-7 > QZKS01. The sequence goes on from PNOB01000091.1 coordinate 29, forward strand.
GAAAAACAGCACTGCGTGTCTAGTTTTCGCCGGAACTACAACAACAGACTTTTGAAATTGGCTCATCAGAAAATGGAGGCAGGTATGTCACAGGTTGAATACAAACTGGAAGGTAACGCAGCAGTGGTTACATTGCAGGGTGGTGAGAATCGATTTAATCCGGAATTTCTGAACGATTATCTGAATGTTCTGGATGAGATTGAAAACAAAACCGATGCGGTAACCATGGTGGTAACCTCCGGCCATGAAAAAATTTTTTCAAACGGGATTGACCTGGACTGGCTGCTTCCAATTATTCAACAAAAAGATGTTCATCTGTCAAAAACATTCTTTTATCTATTGAACAGGATGTTCAAGCGCACGCTTACCTTTCCGCTCCTTACAATCGCTGCAATGAACGGCCATGTTTTTGCTGGCGGCGCAATCTGGTCGTGTGCTTTTGATTTCCGGTTCATGCGGTCGGATCGCGGCTATTTTTGTTTCCCGGAAGCCAATCTAAATATTCCTTTTCTTCCCGGAATGATCGGTCTTCTTCGAAAAGCCATTCCACGCCAGATTATGGAAGAGATGATTTACACCGGCATCCGCCTGACTGCTGCGCAATGTGTTGAACATCGCATTGTCAAGGAAGCCTGCCTGAACGACCAGTTGATGAAGAAAACCATGCTTTTTGCCGCAGGTTTGAATAAAAACAGGGCCTATGTCAAGGAAATGAGGCATCGGTTGTATAAAGATATTATCCATGCGTTGGAGATAGAGGACGTTATCTATATTGAATCCGAAAGATTTAATGTGGGATAGCCGGAGAAAAGAGGGGGCCCTTTACGAAGATCATTTCAGATATCTATCTAAAATTTTGTCATACTCTCCCTGTGTTTTGATCTCGTCAAGGGCTTTTTGAAAGTTTTCGATGATCAGGTCTGGGGTATTCTGATGAAAGGCAAAATAATGAAGCCCTTCCTGTAAAATGAAAACAGTTTCAAAGTCTTCCGGGTTCAATCGGTTCTTTTTGATCAACCAGGCCGTGACATTTTCGTCAAAGGCGAACAGGTCGATACGGTCCAGATTCAGCATTTTGATGCTTTGAATGGCGCTCGATACCAGAGAAATCGTTTCTTCCTGGATTCCGGCCTCTGAGATAAGGAGTTGTGCACCAGCATCATTGCGCACCGCTCCCACGATATACTTTTGGATATCTTCTACGGAGCTGATTTTGATTTGTCTTGCTTTTCGGGCGATCAGGACATTTCGGGCAGTTGATATCGGGCCGACCCATTTGAATAACTTCTCCCGGTTCTGTGTTCTTGTCATAGCGAACAAAACCGTATTTTCTCTTTTCAGCAGATAGTTGTAAGCTCTTGCCCAAGGCAGGATATGGATGTTGTTCTTGTTTTGTTTTGAATGCAGTTTCTGGAGAATCCGGTCCATAAGATCAATGGAGGTTCCTTTTATTTCACCATTTTCTGTGTAATTGTATGGTGGAAATTCTTCGCTCATCAGATACAGTTCATCAATGTTCCGGGCCTGGCTTATGGATACTGAGAGCAACAGATAGAACAATATCATAAACAGACGATTCATTTTTTTTTGACTCCTGCTGGTGAAAAAATGATGGAATGGGCTGGTCTGAAATTCCTTTTTTCTTATGGGTTGAATGACCTGTCGGTATTGTTGCCATTCCGTTAGTTGGTGTAGTGAATCGTGATCAGAAACTGTTTTGATCAATAAAATTATAGGCCGCAAATATAAATGCGTCAAGAAATAAATTCAAACAGATTGCTTCATTTTTATTATAATGGTTGAACCGTGCCGGCTGGCTTTTTAGGTCGGCAAGTGACTGGTTAGCCGGAATGATTACGCAGAATCTTTTTCTGGTTCGCATTACAGACTTCATTCTGGTTGGGTTTTGATGGATAATTTCTACAAATTGCTGATCTTGCTTCATATACACCACAAGAATAGTCGCCATTATTCTCATTTAAGAAAAAACAATATCCGTTTTCTTTAAATTGCAAAAAATATTCTTCAACTGCTTTGCCTTTTGGGTTTGTAAACATATCAAAAGGCAATCCTGTGTGTTTTTCTAACTTATATATTTCATTTTGAGATAATTCTACAAAAGGGAAATTTTTACAGCATTCCGCACATTTTTGACATATCTCACTGGATATTTTGTTCTCCATGACTTAATCATTCCTGTAAATATTTTATGGGTTGCCTGAAAAAAGCTCTTCCATTTTAACACCGCCACTTCGAAAGGGGCCAACTGGCTAACGAAGCAATGGTCGTTCTGCAAAACGCGGGCTGTGAATGATTATATGGTATTTATATACAAAATGATACCAATGGATTTAGAATATTCAGATAAATCCTTGATTGCTTTTTCAGGCACAGGTTCTTTTGCATGGTTAACCCAAAAAACATTCTCACCTTTAGGGAGTTCTGCAAGCTTCTTTTTTAAATTAGCTACACCAACTATTGTTACTTTTGGATCTTTTATTTCTTGAATTAATTTCTTCCTGTTTGTACCGATTAATAAACTGAAATGCCAATCTCCATCAGCAGACTTCCAGCTATTCAACTCAATTCCTTTGAAGGCTGTTTGTGAAAATACATCATCACTAGAAATGATTGAACAGATGAGTGCAATCAATAACAGCTTTTGTATATTTATGTTATTTTTCTTCATTCCTGCTCTTTTTTTACTGGACACCGAATTATCCGGCGAAATTTTCGTTGATGCTTCTCTATGAACAACCATTTAATATTTACTTAAATAATTTTGAATGGAAAGAGCGGTGTTTTTAAAATGATCAAGAAGTTTTTTATCCATTGTAACCAGAGGCACGTTTAAGTCCTGAGCCAAATTAACAAATTCACAGTCATATGCAGAACAGCCGCTGTTTTTTGATAATTTAAGGACCTGATTTGAATTAACTTCATATTCTCTGCCTTGTAACAGGCTTTCAGCAGTTTCAAAAATTTGCATCGCGTCGTGTAAGGTGATTATCTGTTTTCTTAAATAAAAAGAAAGAACATTTCTAAACTCACTTCGCCATAAAAATGGAGCAGCCCATACGGAATTTTTTAGAAATAACTGCTCCGCAATCACGGAATATTCAGAGGTGAGGTAAAAGTAGCTGATCACATTTGTATCAACAACAATCATGGCCTCCTCTCGTTTTTCATATCCGTAAGGGCTGTATCGCTAATAATAATGCTTTTAGATTTCTCGCGAAGTTTTCTGGATAGCACTAAGTGTTGATTGGGATCGATCTTCGTGCTTTTTGTGGCCTTCTCTATTAAATTGATTATTTCACTATTGATGCTTCGGTGATTTTCAGCTGCAAGCTGTTTTAATATATTGTATGTTGGATCTGGAATGTTTTTTAAAGTTATTGTAGCCATAATTGTCCTCCGTATTGGCTGGTTTTCAATATGGAACCATTATGGTTACTTATTGCGAATTTGTCAATGTCAGTTTTGAATTGTCTACAAAGTCCGGAAATAAATCAAGATAGGCTTTTCGCGTTGCTGACGGGCTCATTTGCGCAGGTCGGTTGCGGGGGGGAAAGCCTTTGCATTTTTATGCGCCCCCCTGAATTCTCCTTAGGAATTAAATACACTGTCCCAGGAACTTCTGGAACTTCTGGACTCCTGAAAGTTTCTGTTTCTCTAGTTTGCAGCCTTTTTAAGATCATGCTGTTTTTTTAAACCGGATTCAGCCTGCTTTTTCCAGATTTTTATATATTTTTCCGTCAGAATTTCCGGTATTCTGTTTTCAATATATTTTTCCAATTTTTTGCCGAAAATCTCCTGATATGTCTTACACATAGATTTTTTTGAAAATGCCATATAAATGTTTTCATCTGCTATTGGTTTGGACAAATATTCAAGCTTGTCTCTGACACCCAATTCTTCTGCGTATGCCAACCCGGGGTAAAGTCCGTACACGAAGTACCTGTTCCGGCCATGATGCAGTTTTTGAAAAAGTATATTAAAGCTTTTGACCCGTTCAATTGTAAGTTTTTCTTTTTCAAATTTGTCAAACGCCTCTCCGTAACTGTCGCCGATACGGATTCCGCCTGTCAGACCAATCAAATCTTCCCATTTCTCAAATCTGAATGTCTGGCCTTTCATTACAAATATGACTGACGGATCTTTCATACAGGAAGGGAATATATAATCCAGATAGCGCTTCCTTTTTTCATTCAGATAAATTCCGGCAATCATATCGACTTCGCCGTATTCAGCGTTACGCAGTGCTCTTTCCCAGGGACCGACATATTTTGATTCGAACGCTATTCCCATTTCCATGAAAGCCATTTCTGACAGTTCGATAGCAACTCCGATTATTTTTTTTGGATTTTCAGGATCACGCCATGAAATAGGTGGATATTCGGGATCACTTGTTATAATTACTTTTCGGCATTCAGCCGCATTTGCCAGACCTGCAAACAATATTGCGATGATAACCGGGAATATTACTTTATTCATGGATGCTGTCTCCTTCCTTTTTTATGTTTAAATTAAAGAAACCCATTGAACTGACAGCATAACGATAAACTGTATGACGATATCCTTTGTATCCTTACCAGTGACTGGTGACGCCTATCATGGGCGTGAACTTATGGGGTGAAAGTCCCCCATATGTGATCATGTTGATGTATTATGTTCATTAACAAAAGTATTAGCCAAATGCAAGGGCGTTCCCAAGAGAAAAATCTGAAGGGCATATAGCTTTGCGGAATGGTGAACCGGAGTTGAGAGCGATCAAAGGGAGCGGAAACCCTGAGTGCAAAGCTATGAACCATTGAACAGAAACAGCATATAAGGCCCAGTCTCAGGGTAAGTCAGAACCACATGACGAAATTCTGGATCCAGGAGACAGGGTAAATGCTTCGGTTGGAACAAAAAATTCACGTTCTTTCGGGGAGATCTGTCAGACAGACTTTTGTGGTGCAGCACTGTTCATGGAAAGGTGAAGGGCAAGACATAATCGGATCGAAATATCTTCCTTTGTTCGATTCCTCTGATGATTACATGGTGCAGCGCACCCTGTGCGTCTATTCTCGCTTTTCGTGGCATATCCGTTTATCAAACCCGGCTCTGAAAGCAAATCATAAAATCATAGGATGTCCCCATTATTCCCAATCATATACACGCACGGGAAAAGTTTGAAAGATTTTTTTGAGGGGGTCTTTTTATATTTTTGAAGATGCAGGTGACTCTGGTAGGTTAAATCGGAGGGACTGGGAATATCCAGCGCAAGGAATCAGCGGCTTTTTTGCGGTCAGGTTCAGCAAGACCTCCTTTTACGCCTCTGCCTGCCTTTTCTTTCAGCGGAGTGTAGCTGAAATAATCCTTTACCTCTATCCCTTTTTCCCCCCTGTTCAAAACCTTGCTCCTGTCACCGATAACCACCCCGTTGTCAAGCATGATCCAGGTGGTCGCCTTGTCACAGGAAACCATCTGCACGGTGACCCCATCTTCGGCAATTCCGAGGCACCTGCCTCCACAGGACAATCTGCCGGTTCTGTCTGTGTGCCACTGCTGCCTCAAAGAGTCTTTGCACTGTGTGGCCCTTACGGTGGTGCCGTCTTCCGTGACCTCGAGACAATTCAGAACGTTCCAAAGAATGCTCTTTGGGTCTGTGACAGTAGAAAGTGAATAACTTCGCGCACCCCAACCCGCCATATACCGGTCAGCATTGCCGCCAGTCGCGTAATCGAACACACAATAATTGTTCAGCACCTTTTTTTTGGCATCAAACAGTACACCGGTGACATTCTGTTTCTCTTGCAGCATCGGGTAATCATGCAGGTAGTAGACGTTGTAGCCCCGGTACATGAGCAGACCGGAACGCGGGTTTGTCCGGATATAACGTCGATAAGCCTCCAGTGCCAGCCGCCCTGTGTGAAGATGATCCGTGTGGTCGAAATAATAGATCCCGGTGCTTTCGTGCGTTCGGATGCGGTCCGGCTGATAATCCTGCATGATGCCGGTGAGAAGGGTGATCAATTGATCCAGGGTATAAGACCGCCGGGACCCGCCGATGTCGCCTACGGTAGTTAACTGATCCGGGCGACCGTTCCAGAAATGTTCAAGCGGCCACATTCCGGCGGAACGACAGCCTCCGGAAAGCCTCAGGAAGGTGAGGGTGATCTGATCACGGACTTTTGTATTCCGTAGCGTGTAAAGATCGATGACCCCGGATTGATTCGGGAGCGTGACGGTTCTGAACAGGTAATAGGACTTGACCTTTTCTTCCGAAGGTCTGGTTGCCTTGGTGAAGGTTTCCGTAATTTTTCCCGCCATGGTGGCATAGACAGTCAATTCGCCAAGCTCTCGTCCACGCCAATAGCTGACATCCGCGCCGTTCTTTTGAAGGTTTCCCGCTGTCATGAACACTGTACGGACATAATTGCCATTGTTAATGCTCTCCTGGATGTCCGGGTTCATGAAAATAAGGTCGTCATCTTCGTGTGCGACGATCTGCAGGTCGTGGAGGGGTTCAGCCTGTGCGGGCGGGGACATTCCGGTAGTCAGCTGGCTGGCAGCCAGCAGAATCAGCATGAAAAAATAATTGGGAAATTTCATAAGCAATCCTTTTAATTGTCTGCGACCCGCCTGTCAATGATCAGATTGATGAACTCCTGCTGAAAGGCCGAGGGCTCAGCAGCGCTCAGGCTGGCCGCCTCCCAGGTCATGTACATTCCTTTTTTGGTCAGGGAGCGGCCATGGATCTCGCCGGATTTCAGGTATGAGGCCACGGACCAACGGGGCAGCAGACTGACCCCGAACCCGGATTTGACGAGTTCAATCACGGCCTGGGGGTGCTCGGCCTTGATGACTTTGGCCACCCGTATCCCGGCCGGAGCCAGATAATACTCGTAGAGATCCCCTTTGACCGTGTCCCGGCTGACCAATAGAGTCAAATCCGCAAGGTCCTGAATTTCCAGAAAAGGTTTGATAGAAATAGGTTCTCGGGGAGGCATAATCACCAGAATCTCGTCTCTGAACAATGGGACATAATGGATATCCTGCTTCTCATCCTTGATGCTCGTGATGATCAGATTTAATTGCCGGTCCCGCAGGGCCTGGAAATAATCCGGGGGCGTGAGCAGTTCCACGCTGACCTTGGGGAACAATACCTGAAATCTTTTCATGACTCCGGGCAGCCATTGATAGCTGAGCAGACAGGTAGTTCCGATGCGCAGTGAGCCGGTCTCACCGTGAATGAGCTTGCCGATGTCCAATTCGAGCAAGCGGATTTCATCCAGAACCGTCCGGGCGCTCTGCAGCATGCGCTCACCGGCCGGGGTGGGGATCATCTGCCTTTTGGTCCGGATAAACAAGGGGGTATTGAGTTTGTCCTCAATATCCTGAAGCTGATGGCTCAAGGCCGGCTGGGTGAGGCATAACTTCTGTGCAGCCTTGGTGAGGTTGCCGATCTCGGTAATGGTCTTTATCAGCAGCAAATGGCGAACTTCAATCATGGGCATTTGTGATCATCCATAAAATTTATTTATCATTATTATAAAAACAATCAATTTTTATTATCATACAAAAATGGATAAGATTTGTCCAACTCAAAAGAAAAGGAGAACAACCATGTTCAAATCTGAATTATGCAAGTTGTGCGGCACATGTCTGACCGGCTGTCAGTGGATGGATGTGACTCAAGAGCAGGCCATCATCTGGCAGGGTACCATGCTGCGCGGAGAAAGCACGCCGGTGCTGGAGCAATGCATCACCTGCTATGCCTGCAACGAACGATGCCCCCAGGATGCAAACCCATTTGATCTGCACTGCGAACTGCAGGAAAAATACCAAAGTCTTGTGCCCCAACAATCTGTGGCCGGGATGGAGGCCTACTATGCTTTTGCAGGAGAGCTTCGCAATCTTCCCCAAGCCGATCGCGTCCTTTCTGCATGTATGTACGAAAAATCCGAGCCGGCCCTAATTGAAGGCAAACTCTATGATCTGCCCAGGGTGGGCGGGAAGCCGTTTTTCTGCTGGGGCCTGTTCAGCCATATGGGGGCAAGCACGGTTCAGCGCAAGCATGCCCAAGAATTTGTGGATCGTCTGGCCATGACCGGGGCCAAGGAAGTGGTCTGTTTTCACGTGGATTGCTATTCCATGCTGGCCGCCACCATTCCGGATTTTGGCATCCAGGTGCCCTTCCGGCCCATTCATCTTGCCGAATATCTGGTGGAAAAATTGACAGCCGACAAGACCCGAGTCAAGCCGCTGAATTTGGCCATCGCCTACCAGCGGCCATGCGCCTCCCGGCATACGCCGGAGATAGAACCCAAAATCGACGAGCTCTTTGCCTTGACCGGCGCAAGAAGAGTGGAACGCGAATATGATCGGGAAAAGGCCTTGTGCTGCACCAGTGTAAAACTCATGTATAACAAAGGCAATGATGTGGCCGACCGGGAAGAAAACATTCTGGATGCCAAAAAAGCCGGGGCCCAGTGCATAGTGTATTTCTGTCCGGTGTGCCGGCAGATGTTGGAAGACATCGCTGCCAAGCACGGGCTCCCCATGGTTTTTCTGGGGGACCTGGCCCGAATGGCCATCGGTGAAATCCCTACACCCAAGATGGTGTCCATATGAAAAAAATCATCAAGGCCGTTGATCGCGTCGTATACTATGTGGTTTTCAAACTCGGTCTCCTTATAGGTTGTATACTGGCGTGTTTTAGATGGAATCGCATGACCAGAATACTCATGCGTTTCAATGCCAAGACGGTACTCCTCATGCGGGGCGGTCGAAGAAAAGACACTATCGAGGAGATCGGCTGGGAATGGAAACGGATGTTTCCCCTGGAAAGCATGCAGGAAATAATGGCCATGGATGATCATACGGTCTATATGCGCACTCATACCTGGTGCCCTCTGCGCGGCACCGGCGATGTCCATGCCTGCCATCAACTCATGGAATTTGACCGGGCTCTGCTGGAAACCATTGGTGGCCGTCTAGTCGTCCTGCGTTCCCAAGCCCAGCCCAATGTAAAAAATTGCGAAATCGCCATCCGTATGTCGGGCAAATCCATTGATGATCTCCTCGCTGTGCAAAGCAGGAATCGCCAATAAGCCATTTAAAGAGCAAACCTTTTCCATGGAAGTCTCTTTTTCGAAAAATGCCGCCTCCAGATTGGAGACTTCCTTTTTTTCTGCAAAAGATAATGGGGGCCGCTGACAGTCCTGATTTTTAAGGTTCGTCTTTTTTTAAATTCAGCGTGACCTTTCTGTGTTTGAAGCTACTTCAGCATCTCACCGGTCTCGCAATAATGCTTCAACGCTTCTGACAAAAAATTCATCACCAGTTCCATTTTCACCTGTATGGTTTCAGTTGCCATTGAATTGGCCTCTTCATCCAGAGCTGTGAAAATCATATGCCAGGTGCAACTCGAAACCTCTTTTCCGACTTCACGGAATTCAACCTTCAGATTGATCACGGCTTTCCCGGAAAGATTCAACTGGAATAAAATTCGGTGCTTGTCCGGATCATGAAGGACTGTCACCCAGGTGGTTGTCAATGGCTTTTCAAAAAAATGAGGGCCGGATTGCTCTTCATTGAAAATGCAATTGGTTTCATTCACGCCGCTTTTTGAATAGATCAACTCATACTCCCAGTTCGGTATCCATCTCAATTCCTCCACCGGGCATGCCAATGGATAAATTTTTCCCGGAGATGCCTTGATTTCTCTTGTGACCATGGCTTCAATGCGTTTATTCTCTGTTGCCGGTTGATAGGTAATGGTTTTGTTTGTGGTCATAATGCCTCCTTAATTATTTGCGAAAATTATTTTCCGGGTTTATAATCCTTTCTGGAAGATTGAGTTCATCCCGTTGATGATTCGATCCTATCGCAAGGAGAGGCAATGATATTGAATATGGACGAAATTTTTTTGTTTTTTTGCGAAAAAAGTGAATCTTTTTTAATGGTAACAATATGACTTATCGGCTGACCGCATCTGTCGACCTGCTGAATATTTGACAATTTGTTATTATGTGAGATTAGGGAAAAGGGGGTATTCACTGGTTTGTTACCGGATTAAGTAACTTCTGCTTGCCATGAATCCATAAAATAATCCCCCTTACATAATTTAAAGGCCGTTTAGATGTTAGCTGGTTCTCAGTTATTCTCTTCCTTCTGGTTTGGGACGCCACTTTTTGTCGGCCGTCCACCCTTCGGATGCAGAACTGATGGCATCATATTTAGGGATGTAAGGTTTTATGTCCAGAAGTGGTGTCTCGTCTATCATATCGGCACCTTCGATTAGTAGGACATTTCCTTCGCGACGGATCAGTTTTACGATTGACAACCCTATGCCATTTGGTCTGAACGGATGTCTCGATGCATAGATGCCATGCGGCTCATCGTCCAAGAAGGTGGGGCGCACCAGCTTAATCTCACCGGTTCGATTAAAAAGATAGAGCAGATGAATGTGGGAGAAGGTTTCAATATCCTTCAACCCCTGCTCATACTCTACGAATACTTCAACGCGTCCAGAGGACTCAGGGGAGTAGAGCGGTTGAATAGGACACTCCTCCTTAGTCTTGAACGACGTATGTATGATGCCAATGGTTTCCATGATCATTGTATCTCTCAAAGACTGGGTAGGTCAAGGGGCCTTACAGCCCTTTTCCCCCCTAAGAACCGTGCGTGACAGTTTCCGTCATACGGCTCAAACATTTTAAAGGTCGATCCTGTGGAACGACCCGACTGTTATTTTCCTAAGCAGCCATTGTCCTGTTTTCACGGGCTGACATGGCTGGTAAAAGCTTGCTTCCCTTATTATTTTTACACTGCCAGAAATAAGCTTCATATTCAGATAAATAAGGGTTTGCATCTGCAATGATTTTTAACGTATCTTCTAATACCAATAGCGCCGGTTTTCAAGACTGAATATATCTTGCTTTTATTTCCGGTCTTGTGTTTGACGGCAAACCGATGTTTCTTCCCGGAGGTTGTCCAGTATTTCTTGATCATCCATCCTTTGGATTTATTCAGCTTTGCTCTACCTCGTATGACATGAAGGTAACACGGAAAGGCAAGTTGGGAAATACTTTGCTCTCTCCCTCAACGAACCCAATTCGTTTGTACCAGTTCTTCAGTTCTGTATGATCTGCAATGATTCCTATATTCACATAATGAGCTCCAAGAAGTTTAGCTTCTGAAAACACATGCTCAACCAAGGCTTTCCCAAAACCTCGTTGCCTCATATCTGGAAGCACCGCAAGGCGTTCAAGATAACATACCACTGAATTTGCCAGTTCGACAGCAACACATCCCACAACATAGTTTTCATTTTCAATAACAAAATAGGTAACACCCCGATCCATCTCCTTTTGAATCCATTCTACTGTGCAATTGGATGGATGGCGAGGGGCATTCTCTTGAGTCAGGCCAAAGCGTTCTGCTACATCCTGGAATGATCTTCGAATAGTCTCAACTATCCCCCCGATATCTTTTTGTGTACAAACTCGTACCTTAGGACTCATCATCGATCTTAGCTCACTACTGCCATTTATTCACAGGTCAATTTGTCCTGGGCTTTTCAGGCACTTTTGCCCTGAGAATAACCTGCAACAAGAGAGGTCAGGTTTTGTATTCAAGTCCTTACCTCTGTTTGACCTGAACTCAATTCTCAATTTTTCGAATAATATTAAATATGATAGATTATTCAACACTTTTTTTCATATAATAACAAATTGTTATTCAGTCATATTAAATTATTGCTTACATGCTTAAAAAAAATAACAGATAGGGCCAGTAGCGCTAATGATTTCATAACCCTCTCAAGAAAGGAAAAAGAGAAATAAAGGAAAAGCCTCTTGCTTTTTTTGTAGCTGAGATTGGTAGCAAATCAGTATAGTGTTGAGACCGAATAACTCCGGTATTTATTTTTCTTAATAAATTTCACTTCAGATTTTTTCATCGATGGGCAAAATGTCCCACGAAAGCCTGCGAGCTATTTTAGATCTCTATCATCATCCATTGCATACCATTTGCCGCGAACGAACACTCCTTTTATGCTTTTTATGTTTTCAATATCTGTCAAAGGATTGTTTTTAAGCAAAATCAGATCTGCATCAAAATTCTCTTTCACCTTACCTTTTCGATCTGAAATCCCCATGCACTTCGCAGCTTCTATTGTTGCTGATTGTAATACTTCCAAATTGGACAAACCTGCTTCTTTCAAAAGGAACAGTTCATCAATCAAAGAAAAACCTGCTAGGACATTGGGGTTGCCGCTGTCGCTTCCTGCAACTATCGAAACCCCGTTATCCTTTAATACTTTCACCGTCTTTTTCATCAAATTTGCTGCGGCTATATTATAAGGAATTCCATCCTTATTGTTATATTTTGAAAATACCTCAATTTTTATCGGCATCAAAGAGAAGAAATCCATGAATTTGGTCATGAAAGACTGGTGATTTTTACCATAAAACGCTTCATCAAACATGAACTTTCTGTTATTAGCCATTATGATTGTTGGACACACACATACTTTTTTTTCCTTCATCAGCTTAGCAATTGCCGGTATATCGGATTCAGGGACCAGCAATTCAACCTTATCATAATCCAAAAAGCCGGTTATATGCTCTATTGATTTTTGACCCAAGGTGATTGCTTGATTAATGTTGACAGATTTCGGGACATGCCCATATACCGGTATCTGGTTCTTATTTGCAAATTCAAGTATGTCCTTATAATTATCGTAGGAAAGATAATCATAGACTTTTATGAAATCATATCCATTTTTTTTATGATCCAATACCAGCTTTTCTGCATCGCTTCTTGTTTTAATCGAAGTCATGACAAATGAATCATTATCCAGAGGCGTTCCGGCAGTAAATATTTCTGGACCCGGCAGCGTGCCGTCGGCAATCTCCTTTTTAAGCTCCAATTGATTTGGGATTCCGAATAGTTTAGCCATATTTCCGGTACCCCACATATTTCTGACGGTTGTTACACCATTATAAATAAAAAGAGGAAGTTCATTTTTCCCGGATATGTGAACATGCATATCAAAAAGGCCGGGCATCAAATACAACCCATTCCCGTCAATCAGCAATGTGTTTGCAGGTTGTTCGATATCGGATGCATCCATGATTTTCTTAATTTTATTGTTTTTTATTAAAACAGTCTGCTTCTCAGTATTAAGACCGTTCTCAACATCGATGATATTTACATTCGTAACCATAATAAAATCATATTGAAGAGATTTTGCGGCTGATTTTTCGAACATAGAGGCACACCCCGAACATATAAGAAAAACTGAAAGCAGGATAAATTGCATCATATCAGACTTCTGTATACATGAAAATCAGTTGGGGGTTGATTAAAGTCCCAGTCAGGTTTTTGTTACGGTTATCCCTTTCTTTTTATCATCA
>PNOB01000092.1 GCA_013824585.1 Desulfobacterium sp.
GTTTTTTTTCATCCATGCAACCATGGAAGCACCGCCTTTGCTGACAAGACCGCCGTATCGATATCCCTGTTTTTCCAGCCGTTCGATGGTATACAGATTGATCCCGCAGTGGATGGCCATAAAGCTCATACCGTCTTCACACTGGCGTTCAATCAAGTCAAACAGCATCTCCTGATCAAGCTTGTTCGGGTCCCCATACTTCTGCTTTGCTTCACAAAATGCCTGATACAGCGGTACATTGCCCACGGGGAGCGATACCGCTGCCAACACTTCCTTTCTGATTTTATTCAGATCACCTCCTACCGATAATTCCATCAAGGTGTCTGCGCCCGCTTCCTCCGCAGCAATCGCCTTTTCAACTTCTGCATCAATATCCGCAATATCAGTTGAGGTCCCGATAGAGGCATTGATCTTTGTAGTCAGACCCATTCCAATTCCAACCACAGAACAGGGCCGGTTGATATTCAAAGGCACAACGATCCGGCCTTCGGATACACGCTTTTGCACCCATTGGGGATCGATGCCTTCTTTTTTCCCGATTTCGATCATCTGCCGGGTTACAATTCCTTCCACTGCATATTCCACCTGTGTTTTAGCCATTTTCCCATTCTCCTTCAAAAGCCAAAAAAAAATCCCCAAGCCGAAATATATCAGCCTGGGGATTTACCATTTCCACCAAGTATTCTTTTAACTGGCTGGCAGGTCTTCTGACTCGTGAATCAATCTAATTCCTGCGCCTTCCCGTATTGCTTCGAATCGTACCGGTCAATACAGTGGCAATTGCAGGTTTCGTCCTCACTCACAGCGGCGGGTCCGCGTCGGGTTTTCACCGGCTTCCCTTTTCAGCTCCAGTGGAGCAACCATACAGTTTTTTTCCTGGGAGGTGGATAGCACACGACTATTTTACTTGTCAAGAAAAGATTCGTCTGACCATTTTCCTCTCAGGGTAGGTTTTGTAAGAGAATTCCCAAGTTCCTTTAAAAAACGTTTCCGGGGAATCTCCCGTGCACCGGAACGAAGCAGATGCTCTGTCTTTACCTGACAATCGATCAAATCAAACGATCTTTTGCGTAAATATTCGACCATAAAAACAAACGTGACTTTGGATGAATTGCTTTGATCGGAAAACATGGATTCACCGAAAAAACATCTTCCCAGGGAAACGCCGTAAAGACCTCCGACAAGTTTATCATCCTGCCATGCCTCAAAGGAATGGGCAAAACTAGAATCATGCAGATTACAATATGCTGCGATCATATCATCCACAATCCAAGTACCCTCCTGTTTTTTCCTCTGTGCACAAGCGCAGGCCTGGACAACCTGATCAAAAGCCGTATCGATTTTGATGGTAAAAATATTTTTATGGATTATTTTTTTCAGGCTTCTGGATATTTTCAGTTCGTGAGGATACAACACAAGGCGCGGATCCGGCGTCCACCACATGATGGGTTCATCTTTCGAGTACCAGGGGAATATTCCCATTTGATAGGCAAGCAGCAGCCGTTTTTCAGACAGATCACCACCAATGGCAAGAAGGCCCTCTTTTTCGGCAAGATGCGGAGGCGGGAAGGCGATTTTATCGGAAAGCAGAAAAATTGTCATGAAACAACAGCTTCAGGAATAGGAAAATGCCAGCCTTTCCTGTTCAAGATCAATGGTAACCTGTCCGCCTTTTTCAAGCTTTCCAAACAGAATTTCATCCGACAGCTTATCCTTGATCTCCACCTGGATCAGCCTTGCAAGAGGTCTTGCTCCATAATCGGGACTATATCCTTTATTCGCGAGCCATATTCTTGCGGCTTCAGAAAGCGTCAGTTCAATTTTCTTTACAGATAACTGTTCTTTCAGTTCACCGATAAACTTATCCACAACCTTTTCCATGATGGTTTGCGTCAATGGATTGAAATTAATGATCGCATCCAGCCGGTTCCGGAATTCAGGGCTGAAAAATTTCTCGATCGCCTTCTTTCCCTTGCTCTCGGAATCCCCACGGAGATTACCAAAGCCGATGGCATTCGCACTCATTTCCCGGCTGCCGGCATTGGAGGTCATGATCAGAATGACATTCCGAAAATCCGCCTTTTTGCCGTTGTTATCGGTAAGGGTGGCATGATCCATGATCTGAAGCAGAATATTGTAGAGATCCGGTGGGCCTTTTCAATTTCATCCAGCAGGAGAACGCTGTATGGATGTTTTCGAATACCATCGGTAAGCAGTCCTGCCTGATCAAATCCGATATAGCCCGGGGGAGCACCGATCAGTCTTGCAACAGCATGCTTTTCCATGTATTCACTCATGTCAAAGCGCAGAAACTGAACCCCCAATACCTGAGCGATCTGTTTGGAGACCTCTGTTTTTCCAACACCTGTCGGGCCGGTGAACAAAAAAGAACCGATCGGTTTTTCCGGTATTCCAAGGCCGGCTCTGGAGCGTTTGATGGACATCACCAGTGATGAAATTGCAGATTCCTGACCATATACTTTTTCACGCACTTTTTCATCCAGAAATTCAAGCTTGGATCGATCATTGGTAGAAACACTCTGTGTGGGAATACGGGCCATTTTTGCGACGATTTTTTCAATATCGGAAGCATGGATTTTGGTTCTCTGGGTTGAGCCTTTTAATCTGACAAATGCACCGGCCTCATCAATCACATCGATTGCCTTGTCCGGCAGAAAACGGTCGTTGAGATATTTGGCAGACAGCTCTGCGGCTGCTTTTAAAGCTTTTTCCGTATACAGGATATTATGATGCTCCTCGTACCGGGATTTCAGACCTTTCAGTATCTTGATTGTTTCAGGGATGTCCGGTTCCATGATTTCAATTTTTTCAAATCTTCTGGATAAGGCCCTGTCTTTTTCAAAATGGGAACTGTATTCTTCATAGGTGCTTGAACCAATACAGCGGAGTTCACCGGATGTAAGGACAGGTTTCAGGATATTGGAAGCGTCCATGGAGCCGCTGCTGGTTGCACCAGCACCCACAATGGTATGGATTTCATCGATAAACAGTATGGCATCTTCCTTTTTTTTCAAGGCTGAGATGATTTTTTTCAATCTCTGTTCAAAATCCCCCCGGAATTTTGTTCCAGCCAGAATGCCGCCCAGATCAAGAGCAAAAATATGGGTATTTTTCAGCAGATCCGGAATATCTCCCTGAACGATCCGAAGCGCCAGACCTTCTGCCATGGCGGTTTTCCCGACTCCCGGCTCTCCTACAAATACCGGATTGTGTTTTCTTCTACGGCAAAGTACCTGAATGGTTCGTTCCAGTTCATTTTCACGTCCGATCAAAGGGTCCAGTTTACCCAATCTGGCCTGTTCCACCAGATCGGTTGTAAACAGTTCCAGGATATCAGAGGACTTTTTCTTTTTATCCTCTTTTGTATCTTCTTTATCCAGTAAATCTTCTTTATCCGGTTTTTCCAGATCACTTCGATTATCCGTAACACTGGCGTTTTGATGGGAGATATATCGGAGTACATCCAGCCGTGTGAGTCCTTCAGACTGTAGAAAATAAGCTGCATGCGAATCTTTTTCCTGGAAAATAGATGCAATAATATCTCCGAGGGAAACAGTTTGTTTTTCAGCAGATCGGGCATGATTTACCGCACGTTGAATAACCCTTTGGAATCCAATCGTTTGCTGCAGAACATATTCACCGTCTTCCGGAACACTCTCAACCTGTTCATTTAAAAATTTATCCAGATTGATTTTTAAATTTTCAGGACTGCCGCCACAATTTTCAATTATTTCTACGCCACGGCTGTCATGGATTACAGCAAAAAGAACATGTTCCAGACATACATATTCATGTCGTCTTTTTTTGGCTTCACGGACAGCAAACCCTAATGCAGCACTGAGTTCTTTGCTTATCATATATTATTCCTTTTCCATGGTACATTTTAAAGGATATCCATTTTCGGCAGCCAATGAGTGTACGGTTTCAACTTTGGTTTCTGCGACCTCATATGGATATACACCACAGATACCGACCCCGTTTTTATGAACATTCAGCATGATCCGATTTGCCTCCCCCTCTGGTTTCCGAAAAACCATGACCAGAATATTAACAACAAAATCCATGGAAGTGTAATCATCATTATGCAATATAACACGGTATAAGGGAGGTTCTGCAATGATTTTTCGAGTTTCAATGGATACCCCGGTTTGTGAACCAGGTAGTTGCTTACTCATGTTTCCACCTCCAACAGATGCCATAATTGAAGGTTTTCACACAGACTTTATGGAGGAACAACATCTGTATCATGGCTTTATTATTGCTTTCTTTCATTCAAGCCTTTTACAGTATAAAAAGCCCGTAACAATAAAAACCGGGTGCGATATTCAAAATGATAATTCATTTCTTGCCCTAAATAGTAAGATTTATGACAGGAAAAATCAAGATAGAAAAATGTTGCGCTATTTTCATTACTGTCAGGACAACATAAAATGAAGATATTTTTTTTCCTTTTTAGAGACCGCAGCATTTTTTAAATTTTTTCCCACTTCCGCATGGACATGGGGAATTCCGACCTACTTTTTCACTTTCCCGTTTCCGGGGTTCTTTTTTTTGTGGTTCCTGACCATGAGAAAAAACAAGATTTTCCGCCTTGGTCTCCCTTAGATTATCAAGCTTTTCTTCGCTGACAATCTGAATTCGAAACATGATTTTAAGGGTTTCTTCTTTTACTCTTGCGATCATGTCGTTGAACATTTCATACCCCTCTTTTTTATAGACAAGTAAAGGATTCTGCTGCGCGTAACCTCGCAGGCCGATTCCTTCTTTCAGATGATCCATTGAAAGCAAGTGTTCCTTCCACAGGTTATCCACTGTCTGCAGCATAAAAAACCTTTCCATCTGCCTGAAAGTTCCTTCTCCAATATTGGCCTCTTTCTCATTATATTTTTTCATTGCGTTTTCACAAATCAAACTGGCAAGACCTTCATCCGTCAAACCATCCAGAACAACCTGCTGAAAGTCGATTCGAAAGTTGAATTGTTCAAAAATCGCATCATTTATGGATTTCAAGTCCCAATCTTCGGGTGATTGTTTATGGTCTGCAAAACGTCCGGCAATCACTTCGGACAGATCTTCGATAATATTGATAAATTCCGGTTTCAAATCTTCACCGCTCAGGGCTTCCCGTCTCTGGCGATAGATAACCTCTCTCTGCTGATTCATAACATCATCATATTCAATCAGTTGTTTACGTATATCGAAATTGTGCCCTTCCACTTTTCCCTGGGCGTTTTCAATTGCCCGGCTGATGAGTCTGTGTTCAATCGGTTCCCCATCCTCCATCCCGAGTCGTTCCATAATGTTGGAAATCCGTTCACCCCCGAAAATTCTCAACAGATCGTCTTCAAGCGAAAGATAAAACCTGGATGAGCCAGGATCACCCTGTCTGCCGGAACGACCTCGAAGCTGATTGTCGATTCGACGGCTTTCATGTCTTCCGGTCCCGAGAATATGAAGCCCGCCAAGATCGGTAACTCCTTCGCCCAGTACGATATCTGTTCCACGCCCTGCCATATTGGTTGAGATGGTTACTACACCTTTTTGACCTGCAAGCGAAACAATTTCCGCTTCCTGGCTGTGGTGTTTGGCATTTAAAACAGAGTGCTTGATTCCCCTCTTTTTAAGCTTTTCACTCAGGCTTTCGGAAATATCAATGGATATGGTGCCAACCAGGACCGGTTGCCCTTTTTCATGAAGTTCAACAATTTCATCTAGAACCGCTTCATATTTTTCTTTTTTGGTTTTATAGATTACATCCGGAAAATCCTTACGTATCATCGGTTGATTGGTCGGAATAACGACAACATCCAGATTATATATTTTTTTAAATTCCGCTGCTTCCGTATCGGCAGTTCCGGTCATTCCAGCCAATTTGTCATACATCCTGAAGTAATTCTGGAATGTTATTGTCGCAAGCGTTTGATTTTCATTTTCAATCTTCACATTTTCTTTGGCCTCAAGAGCCTGATGCAATCCATCGCTGTATCTTCTTCCTGGCATCAGACGGCCCGTGAATTCATCAACGATGATTACTTCACCATTTTTAACAATATAGTCCACATCCAGCTTAAACAGGGTATGTGCTTTAAGTGCTTGATTTGTATGATGAAGTAGCTCAATGTGCTTGGGATCGTATAGATTGGTCACCTGCAATTTTTTTTCAGCTTTTGCAACCCCCGCTTCTGTCAGCACCGCTGATCTTGCTTTTTCATCAACGGTATAGTCCACATCTATTGAAAATGAGGGTATAATGCTGTTGACCTGATAATAAAGACTTGTCGATTTTTCCGCCGGACCGGAAATAATGAGCGGGGTCCTGGCTTCGTCAATAAGGATACTGTCAACCTCATCAACAATCGCAAATGACAAATCTCCCTGTACAAGAGACTCTTTGTTGAATTTCATGTTATCACGGAGATAATCAAAACCAAATTCATTGTTGGTGCCATATGTGATATCACATCCATAAGCAGCCTGGCGTTCCTTGTCATTTAAATCATGAACAATGGTGCCACAGGATAATCCCAGGAAGTGATATATCTGTCCCATCCATGCAGAGTCGCGCTTTGCCAGATAATCATTCACAGTGATGATGTGAACCCCCTTTCCGTTCAAGGAATTCAGATAAGCCGGGAGGGTTGCAACAAGCGTCTTTCCTTCCCCTGTTTTCATCTCAGCAATCTTGCCCTGATGAAGGATGATTCCACCAATCATTTGACAATCAAAATGCCTCATATTCAAAACACGTTTTGAGGCCTCTCTCACGACTGAAAAGGCTTCTGGGAGGATATCATCCAGCGTTTCGCCTTCTTTCAAACGGTTCTTGAATAAGGCTGTCTGGTCCTGAAGCTCTTTATCGGTCATTTTTGAAACAAGGGGTTCTTTTTGATTGATCAGATCAATCATTGGAGATATGCTTTTAACAACCCGATCGTTTTTACTACCAAAAATTTTTGTCAATATCATCGAGATCATGGATCATTTTTCCTTTTTGGGTTGCACTATCTGAAAGAATACAGATGAGACCATGCAGTTAATAAGCTTTCACAATTCTGACCAAGCATTCGCAAACTCCATTATCATAATTGACCAAGAGTCAAAAGAGAATTCATCAGATCAATAAGAATTTACAAATGGCAGAGATTGGATTCAATATTGAATGTGGAGAATTTGATCTGTGAAAGAAATGATCTGATGTATGTGATTTGAGTATAGATCTGTATGGTTAAAGGGCAGCGTTTGTATTAATTTAGAATATATGTTTCCGGATTCACAGAAATGCCATTCATCCTGATATCGTAGTGTAAATGGGGCCCTGTACTTCTTCCGGTATTTCCAACCTGAGCGATTACATCTCCTCGTCTTACAGTATCTCCTTCTTTTTTCAGGAATTTATGAAGGTGAGCATACCGGGTAACCATTCCATGCCCATGGTCAATCGTCATGGCATTTCCCAGAAAACCATCTATCCCCGTGAAGGCCACTGAACCATCACCTGTTGCAATAACCGGAGTTCCTGTTTTGGATGCGATATCCAAGCCTTTATGGAATTCTTTCAAGCCTGTGAATGGAGATTTTCGATAGCCAAATCTTGATGTCACCCATCCATATGAAGGTGAAACCGCTGGTGTTGATGCGAGCAAATTTTTCTGATCACCCAAATATTGCAGCAAAGACTCAAAGCCTTTTTTCTGTTTGACAGAGACCTCTTTAAATTGGGAAACCTGTTCATGCATCTCGCGGAGCAGGCTGCTGTGATTTTTTTCAAGGGCAATATTAAGATCAAGATCTTCCGGTGCAGCGCCTCCAACACCGAAAATACTGCTCTGTTCTAAGGTGTTTTCAATATTTGCAATAATTCTTATTTTTTGCTCAAAATTGTTGAGATCAACCAATTTTGTTTTCAATAAGTTGATTTCATTTGCATATAGCTGTATCTGCTTTCTCTGATTCTGAATCTCCGTATCTTGATCGGAAATTTTCTGTTTTAATCCACCAGTAATGAAAAAAGTTTTTTTAAATTGGAAATAATCGAAAAAGAGAATACTGAAAAAAAGAAGACCAAATGACAGTGAGCCGATTATCAGCCATAGCGTAAGAGTGGAAACCGTGATTCTTTTAAGGGAGGAACCGGTGTTACTGGCAATGAGAAAAGTGATTGTTTTTGTCATGGCTTCAAAACATCTATTATCAGTCGTTGGTTGTCAGGCTTTTTGTTGAGGGGTCAGTAAATCTTTTGTATGAAAGTGTGCTGAATGATTTGTTTTTTAACATGAATTGCCATATCCTGTCAAGTTTCGTTTTCTTTAAATAATTTTTTTTTCTGATTTACCCATCAATATAAAAAAGGGGATAGATGCATCTATCCCCTTGTGTTTACCTGCAAAAACAGGTTTCCATTACGATTCCGATCAGTTGATACCCAGTTTGAACTTAAGTGATTTCAGAGTATTCTTCATCAGCATGGTAATGGTCATAGGACCAACACCACCTGGAACCGGAGTAATCGAACCTGCTATCTCTTTGGCTGCTTCGAAATCCACATCACCTTTCAGGATCGCAATTTTTTTGCCGGTTTTTTCACTTATTTTTTCTCCAACACGGTTAACACCGACATCGATAACACAAGCTCCGGGTTTAATCCATTCCGGTTTTACAAGATCCGGAACACCTGCAGCAACAATCAATATGTCTGCACGTTTGCAATGAAATGCAAGATCTTTAGTCCCTGTGTGTACGATCGTTACTGTTGCATTTGCGCCCTTTCCTTTTTGAAGCATCATGTTTGCAATCGGTTTACCAACGATATTGGATCGTCCGACAACAACAACCTCTGCCCCACTTGTTTTAACGCCGGCCCTGATAATCATTTCCTGGATACCTGCAGGAGTACAGGGTGGAAACTTTACCTCATCTCCACCAATCATCAGGCGTCCTACATTTACGGGATGGAATCCATCCACATCCTTGTCCGGATCAATTGTATTCAGAACTTTTTTCTCATCAATATGCTTGGGTAAAGGCAGTTGAACCAGAATACCATTGATGGAGTCATCTTTATTGTATTTAGTAATCAGGGCAAGAAGGTCTGCTTCTGAGATATCAATCGGTTGTGTATCCTGAATCTCATGAAAGCCCACTCGGTGAGCGGTTTGAATTTTAAGGGTTACATAGGAAATGGAAGCAGGATTTTCACCTACAAGAATCGTAACAAGCCCAGGCACTTTTCCATACTTTGCTTTGATTTGAGCAACTTCAGCGGTAATTTCTTCGAGAATCTCCTCTCGAATTTCAGTTCCTAAAATTAATTTTGCGGACATTGCAAATCTCCTTTTGTAAAAGTTAACGTTGATTCTTTATATTTGGTTTCTGTAATATTTATTTTTCAGATTTATCCAAGAGCTGACTCCCACAGGGGAGAGGTATAATCTACAATGAGTTCATATCTGAACCTAAAATGAATACAAATCAACATGAAGTCTGTCAAGAATTTATTTTAATTTTGAATATTTCTGGAATTGGTATGGCCGAAGTATTTTTTTTCATTTATTCACTCATCAATTCTTCCATGCTGATAAGCGTAATGTTTTCTTCTGACAAAACCCGCACAGCCTTATCCAGATCATCAAAACCGAAAATAAGCACAGCATGATGCTTGTTGCTCTCAGTAAGTCCATATACATATTCAATATTTATGTTCTGTCTTTCAATGGTTTGAAGCAGCCTGCCCAATTCTCCGGGTTTATCCGGTATCTTGACAGCAAGTACTTCTGTGAGGCTGACTGTAAACCCACGATCCCTCAGAATTTTTTTTGCACGCTGAGGATCAGAAACAACCAATCTCAATATACCGAATTCCGATGTGTCTGCTAAAGATATTGCTTTGATATTGATGTTGATTTCTCCCAGATTTGTTGTAATGTTCGCCAGCCTGCCAGCCTTGTTTTCAATAAAAACAGAAAGCTGCTCGATCTTCATGATTCTTCTCCCTTTTTAAAATAACCATTAATATACCTATACAGGAAGCGGAACTGATTCCAATCCTTTTCTTTCATCCAATCCCATCATAAGATTCATATTCTGGACAGCCTGTCCCGCAGCGCCCTTCATCAGATTATCAATTGCAGAAACAAGGATGATTCTATTGTTACGGGAATCAACTTTTAGGCCGATGTCACAAAAATTGGTTGTTCTTACATTCGATACATTTGGAAATGCCCCCTCTTTGCAGATTCGCACAAAATATCGATTTTGATAATAGGATTCCAGGCAATCCCGAATATCCGCTTCACTCACATTCCGGACAATATTTGCATATATCGTCGTCAGCATCCCCCTGGTTATGGGAACAAGATGTGGAACAAAAGTAATCTGCACGGGCTCTTTGGCTGCGATACTCAGGTTTTCTTCCATTTCAGGTGTATGTCGATGATTCGATACTTTATAGGCTTTAAAGGACTCGTTCACCTCACAAAAATGAGTATCAAGGGAAATGGAACGACCAGCGCCACTCACCCCTGACTTAGCATCTGCAATGATCGAATCGGTCATCACCATCTTGTTTTCAACCAATGGAATAAGCGGCAAAAGCAGACTTGTCGGGTAGCAGCCAGGATTTCCGATCAAAGAAGCTTTCTGAATCATCTCAGAATTTATTTCTGAAAGACCATAAACAGCAGATTCGGATAATCTGCCGGCAATGTGCTGCTGATAGTGTTTTTCATATACAGCGACATTTCGAAATCGAAAATCAGCAGAGAGATCGATAACTTTTATGTTATTCTCGATCAGCTCGGGAACGAATGCCATCGGTAGTTTGTGGGGCAGTGCAGTGAATACCACATCTGTATTCTTGATGATGCGATCGATATGATACTCTTCACAGGGTATATCCATGATACCTCTCATGGAAGGGTAAACCTCACTGAAAGAAACACCTGCATACTGTCTGGAAGTTACAATTGTTATTTTTGCGTCTGGATGTCCCAGGAGTATCCTGACAAGCTCTGCACCGGCATATCCTGTTGAACCCAGTATTCCAACTCGAATCATAGATTTTCCTCACTCTATCTTTTGTTAAATTGCGGGCTGTTTTCAATACTGTGTAAAAGGGAATACGAATTTTTATCCTATATTCCATATTGATCATCTGCTCTGGCAGTAAAATTTCTGTCAGTTGAATTTCTTGACATTAACATAAATTTGGGGTAATGTGAACCAACTCTGCATTAAAACGGATAAACAGCCGATTGCAACTGCAGAAACGCCCCGATAATCAATATAATCCGTTAAAATATAAACTATATATTCAACTGTTAAAAAAAGGAATACCTCATGATTGATGCCTTAGATCTAATGGCATTAGAGGACGACAGGGACAGAAGATCCGGGGATGACCGCCGCTTTCTCAGCTATGATATCTATCTTCCGGATAGAAGAAAGGTTAGTGAGCGCAGAGATGGAATCGACAGGCGTAAAAGAACGCTCACTGTCCGAAAGCAGACAAGCACACAGATCTCAACATAATCAATAAAAGCTCTTGGCTTACCCTTTCTTCCACTTTTCCACATCCTCTTTTCCACATGTTTGAAAAAATGTTTTTGCAATATTGGATGAGTATACAATGATCTGTTTCAGAAGATCCATCAGTTCCATATGAACTTCATGGGTTGTTATGGATTCTTTTTTTTCATATATAATCCGTTCAAGATGGTGAGCTCGAAACTGCGATTCCAGATCAAGATATTTTCGTTCTCCGGACATAATTATGATGGCCTTTTTTGGATTTCTTTCTGCAAAAGCTTCTCGCAACAGAGCTATCTGTCGACAGACCTTTTCATGATATATCATTAATTCTTCTCTGCCTTCTTTTGAAAAATCTTTTTGCAGTACCTGCTTTTTCTTAATGAGCGGTATCATATTCCGATGGATAATGTCGCCGATACTTTCCATATCTTTTATAATGGAGATCATTCCATAAACTTCACTTGCCTGGGAGTCTGAAATATCCTGCCTGGCTATTTTGATGAGATATTCACCTATCTTTTCTTCTAGAAAATCAATTTTTTCCTCCCGCAAGTCAATCCCTTCCAGCAGTGTAAGCTGAGGAAATATCTCATCTCGCGTTGGGATTTCTCGAACAAGGAGATCCAGCTCATCTTTTTCCAGTATTTCCTGAGACAATAATCTAGGATCAGATACAAACGGAATGATAATAGCCCGAAGCATCCTTCCCAGGAGTTTCGCCATTCGTGATATTTCTGTCCTAGCCAGATCTATGGCCAATGCCGGAGTGGATATACAGCTTTCATCAATATGCCATGTAACAAGTTTCAGATCTTTATCCATCTCCCTGTCCGGAAGTATTTTTATAATAACACGGGCAAAAACCATTGAGAATGGAAGAAAAATAAGGGCTGTTCCCACATTAAAGAGTGAATGTGCATTTGCAATCTGTCGGGAGATGTCAGAATCGAACCGTTCCGCCATCATTCTGATGATCCAACTGAATTGGGGTATCCATAAGATAAACAATAACACCCCGGCGATACGGAACAGAACATGGGCCATGGTCACTCTTTTGGCATCTCTGGACGTTCCGATACTGGCAAACACAGCAGTAACGCATGTGCCGATATGCGCACCAAAAAGAAGCGGTATTCCGGCTTCCAAGCTTAATAGTCCCTGTTGCGACATAACGATAACAATTCCAATTAAAGCACTGCTGCTTTGGATAATTGCAGTAACAACCGCTCCGACCAGAATACCGTAAATCGGCTTTTCAAGCCCCTTCATAAGATTAATGAAACCCGGATAATCATTGAGCGGTTTCATGGAATCGCTCATCAATTTCATCCCATAAAACAGAATTCCAAATCCAAGAATCATACTACCGATATTCTGAATATATTCTTTTTTGGAAAACATCTGCATTGTAAACCCGACAATAATCATAACCAGCGCATAATCGGTTAATTTAAAAGCAATCAATTGAGCTGTGATCGTAACCCCGATTCCAGCACCAAAAATCACTCCGATTGTCTGGGCAAAAGTCATGAGTTCAGCATTTACAAAACTAATCAGCATGACTGTCGTCGCTGAGCTTGATTGTATGATCATGGTAAAAACAGCACCCGCAATGAGTGCAAGGAACGAATTTTTTGTCAGGGCTGTAAGAATGTTTCGAATCTTATCGGCAGCGCTTTTTTTCATGCCTGCGCTCATTTTTTCCATACCATACAGGAAAAACGCCAGTCCACCGAGTAAAGAGATGATCAACATGGGCCAGGAAATCGGAGCTGTATCCCGCTGAACTGCAAAGAGCTGGGTAGGACCTGTAATAATCAATAGAACAGCAAA
>PNOB01000093.1 GCA_013824585.1 Desulfobacterium sp.
CTTAATTCTATCTGCATCTTCAACCACATGATTGTTTGTTACAATATAACCTTCCTTACCAATGATAAAACCGGAACCTAGACTCCGATAACGGTTCTCCCCCTGCTGATCATCTTCAAAAAATCTATCCAAAAAATCATTAAATGGATCATCCTGGTGAAAAGGTTTTGAATCAAAATGACGAAATACCCGCCCCATACCTTTGGTAATTTTTTCTGTTCTGATGTTAACCACGGCAGGGCCTACAGATTCAGCAAGACTGCTAAAACTTCCCGGTAAAGTAACCGCATCAACAGGTATTTCCCTTGCTTCAGCTTTGGAAGAAAACCAGATACCCGCTGTCACCATACAGACAAGAAATATCCATGCACTCCTTCGGTTACTTTCTTTTGCTTTTTTTCTTGCCCGTTTCATCGAATTTTATCACCTCTGCATCAGAACTTGAAAAAACAGTCATCAATTAAAAAATTAATTACGTTCTTTCACATACATGAGTCTCAGGTCATGCAGAATATGTCTGAGTAATTTTTCCTCATCATTGGTTAAATTTCCATGCGTTTTTTCATCCAGCATTCCAAGGATATCAATGCTTTGTTTGGCCAAAAGCAGATTTTTCTCTTTTTTACCGGTTGTTGGATCTGGTACCAGTCCTAAATGATATAGCGCGGAAGAATTGAGAGAAAAGATAAAAGTTGAAAAATTAATCTTGGGAAGCTGTGGATCCTGACCTGAATGTTCTCCAGAAGTTGATGATCCGGCTGCATTTTCTTTTTTTTTATCAGATGTATCTTCACTGGATGAGATCTCTGTGTCCTTGACAATAAAGTCTTTTGTTTGATCTGTCATGACATATCCCCTCTGTTTGTCCGAATATTTTATCGATCCAATACCCCACCATTACAGAGTCAGTGGAATGACTGTTTTGACCATGGGCAAATCCAACAATTGCTTTATGACCTGATCCGGAATCGGAGTGTCTGTCCTTAAAATAATGACATTCCGTTCACCATCCTTTTCCTGACCAACCTGCATTCTTGCAATATTCAGATTATTTGTTCCTAACACCGTTCCGATACTACCGATTGCACCTGGTTTATCCATGTTGTGTATCAAGGCGAGATGCCCCTTTGGAATGATTTCCAGCCGGAAGTTATTGATCCGCACAATCCTTGGATCATTTTTCCCAAAAATGGTACCCTCCACAATATTTTCCATCTCTGTAGTAACAATCTTCACTGAAATCAAATGGGTGAAATCCAAAGATTCTCCACTGGTTATTTCTATAACCTTGATTCCCATATCTTTAGCAATGATCGGAGCGTTCACCGCATTCACTTCATCTTTTACCATCATGGCAAGAAGCCCATTCAATAGAGCGGTTGTGACCGGTGAAAGGTCAAGCCCTTGAAAATCTCCAGTGTATTCAACAATGACTTCCTTTACCGGCCCTCGAATAAGCTGGGCCTGTAAACATCCCATTCGATCAGCAAGCGTCAGGTAAGGAGAGAGCTTTTTCAACAGTTCGCCTGTAACAGACGGCACATTCACTGCATTAATAACCGTGTTGTGTTTTAAATATGCAATAATCTGTTCGGCTACAGCCACTGCAACATTGGTTTGAGCTTCTTCAGTGGAAGCTCCCAGGTGAGGAGTCCCGATTACAGTATCGAGTTCAAATAAAGGAGATTGCCCCGGAGGCTCTGTTTCAAAAACATCCAAAGCAGCGCCAGCTACTTTACCGGATTGAATTGCCTCATATAAATCTGCCTCATCCACGATACCTCCGCGGGCACAGTTGATCACCATTACCCCATCCTTCATCTGACGAAATGCATTTTTATTCAAAAGACCTATCGTGCTCTTCATTTTGGGGACATGGATCGTGATATAATCAGCTCTTTGATATAACTCTTCAAGGCCGACATATTCAAAACCTGCTTTTTGAATCTTTTCTGCGGTAACATTGGGATCATATACAATGACATTCATTTTTAATCCCCTGGCGCGATCTGCTACTATGGCGCCGATATTTCCATATCCTACAACACCCAGTATTTTATTGTATATTTCCCTGCCCTGAAGTTTTTTCTTTTCCCAACGCCCTGCTTTTAATGATGAAGTTCCCTGTGGGATGTTGCGGGTAAGAGCCATCATCATCGCAATGGCATGTTCAGCAGTTGTTACAACATTTCCACCAGGTGTATTCATGACAACAACACCACGCTTTGTTGCTTCCGGAATATCCACATTGTCCAATCCAATACCGGCACGACCGACAACCTTCAAATTTTTTGCTTCCGCAAGAAGTTCAGCCGTGACTTTTGTTGAGCTGCGAATTGCCAGCGCATCATATCCACCAATTATTTTTTTCAATTCTTCCGGTGAAAGCCCTGTTTTCACATCAACCTCAATCCCCTCTTCATCTTCGAAGATCTTGATACCCACTTCACCCAGATTATCACTGACCAAAACTTTCATGTCGATCCTCCAACTCATATTGTTAATATATCAAAAAAAAATCATAGCTCTTTAGGAAAAAGTATAGCTATCCCAGCATCGAGTCGTTTTTAAGAGATAGATTGAACTTTTTACAAAAACATCAAATAATTGTCCAACACTATTTTGATTTTTAATAAACCTCAACAAAAAAATGCAGGACAAGTTTCCATTGACAACGACCTGTAGATAATATATTTTCTATATCACTCTCATGTTTTCTTGTTTATTGCACTTATTTCGCTTGCCGTATTCACAATACACAAAAATAATAAAATTTTCATAGCAGATAATCTTTCTTCAAAGAAACACAATTTCTGAATCAAATAATAGACAACTTATTTTCAATTTGAAAAAAATACAAGGAGACGATGTATGTGGCGTTCATTGAGTATCGCAAACAAAATTTGGTTAAGCCTGAGTATTTTAATTATTGGTTACTTCGCCTCTATGCTATTCGGATACAGTAATGGTAAACAGACTGAGAACAGGCTATTTAGCGTATCCGAATCTGTTTTCCCGGCAACACGATTCAGCCAGACAGCCTTAAATTCCTTTGGAGAGCAGATCAAGCTATTCAATGATGCCGTCCTGATTGGTGATACTAAACTGCTTGAAACAGCTCAATCCAAGGCAAAACAAATTCAGGAAGCTCTATCCGCCATTTCTGCATTACCGAATGTTGATACGGATATAAAAGAAAAAATCAACATTTCGATTAAAGAGTTATTTTCATTTTCCGAATCCGCTAACACCCTCTACACCAAAATGATTACGAATGAAGATACTGCTGATATGAGTAAAACAGCCGAATTGGCAAAACAGACAGAATCCCTTGACAAACAGCTTACCCAGTTCAGCCAATATTTCGTGAATGAACTGAATTCCGAATTATCCTCGATTAGTCAGGATACAAAACGTCAAAGGATATACAGTCTGACGACCTTTTTCATTGTTGTAGCAGGTTCGGTCTTGTTAATCTGGTTTATTCTGTCCCAAAGTATTATCCAGCCTCTCAAAAACACTGTGGATGCATTGAATGCGATTGCCCATGGTGATCTTTCCGTTCATCTGAACACAGGTAAAGATGAAATCGGTATCATGGGCTCGGCATTAAATTCAGTGGTTGACTCCCTGAATATCAAAGCAAAAGCTGCTACTGACATTGCAGAAGGCAATCTTGCCCAGGAAATTATTATTGCCTCAGAAAAAGATACACTGGGTAAGGCACTTCTCACCATGATTACCAGTCTGAACAATATGGTTTCCGAGCTCAACTTCTCAGCAGCACAGGTGGATTCCGGCTCCAGACAGATTGCAGATTCAAGCATTGCCCTGTCTCAAGGTGCCACAGAACAAGCGGCCGCCATTCAAGAAATATCCAGCAGCATGACACAAATCAGTTCTCAGACGAAAACAAATGCTGAGAATGCAGCGCAGGCCAATACCCTGGCAAAGGCAGCACATGAAGCGGTACGCAATGGAATCCAACAGATGGAAGAAATGGTTTCCTCCATGGATGCCATTAGTGAATCCAGTAATGAAATTGGAAAAATTATTAAAACAATTGATGATATCGCTTTCCAAACCAATCTGCTAGCACTAAATGCCGCAGTAGAAGCTGCAAGAGCCGGCAAACATGGAAAAGGTTTTGCAGTCGTGGCACAGGAGGTCCGTTCTCTGGCAGCCCGAAGTGCGAAAGCCGCCCAAGAGACTACGGAAATGATTGAAAAATCGATTAAAAAAGTAAAGGACGGGAACCAAACTGCCAGCAAAACCTCAGAGGCACTTGAAAAAATAAACACCGGCGTAACTCAGGTAACAGATCTTGTGGGTGAAATCGCCGCCGCAAGCAGTGAACAGGCACAAGGAATCGCCCAGGTCAATAAAGGACTTCAACAGGTTGATAACGTTACTCAGAGCAATACTGCCAATGCCGAAGAAACATCCTCAGCGGCTGAAACGCTATCTGCACAAGCTGCCCAGGTTCATCATCTTCTTTCCCGATTTCGGGTGCAAAAAGACAATACGAAAACAGATCCAACTTCAACCGTGAAATCCCTGTCTCCGCCACCTGGAATTCAGAAACAGAATCATAAGCAACAAACATCCTATGCCTGGGGTAAGACTGAAATACAACCGAAGGAATTACCGGAACAAAAACCTGAACAGATCATTGCACTGGATGACAGTGAATTCGGAAAATATTAACGATATGAATTCCAGATAACAAACAATAACCGCCGCATCCATAAATTTCATTATTTAATGGGCAAGAGGACCGTAAATGAGGTACCTTTTCCGGTCTCACTTTCAACATCGATATAGCCACCCAGCGAATCAACAATACCTTTTACGATCGGCAATCCAAGTCCAGTCCCGGTAATAAACCTTGTATTCTCATTTTTGACGCGATAAAATTTTTCAAAAATCTTATCCATATACTTGGCATCTATTCCATAACCATTGTCTTTTACAATAACCCTTAAGTTTGTTCCGGTCTTATCCAAAAAAACTTTTATTTCCCCACCTGCTTGGGTATAATTGATGGCATTTGTAATCAGATTCCCATACACACTTTCAAGCGACATTGGATCAGCCATGATTGATGGAAGAGGTTCATCCTTTATTTCAAGGGTTAAGGACTGTTTTTTCGCGGCGGCCTGTACTCCCAAAAAATCAACAATACTTTTTAACAACTCATCCACCTGAACCGGTTTTGATTCCTTGGATGCAATTCCAGCCTCAATCCGAGAAAGATCCAACAAATCTCCGATTGTGGATATAAGACCCTTTGTTTTCTCCTTTGCTCGAGAAAGCAGATATTGTTCATTTTCTGAAGCACCTTCATCCATATCGTTTAAAGCCATAGCAAGCTGCTCATGTATGGTGGATAGGGGAGACCGCAACTCATGAGAAACCTTCGCAACAAACTCAGCTCTTAATTGATCCAATGCTTTCATGGCAGAAATATCCATGATATTGGTCACTGCTCCCAGACACTCCCGTTTCTCTCCCAATACCGGTCTGGATCTGGCCAGTAAAAACCGACCTCCATCGAGATTCAGTTCATGGGTTGGGATATCATCGAAATCAACATATTTCCCGCGGGAAATATCGATAATCAGTTTGCATAACTCTTTATCATAAATATATGCGCCAATATCTCCACCGGGCATTAAGTCTTTTGCAAGTCCTAAATGCTGCTTGAATGCAGGATTCAACAGAACCACCTTACCATTTGTATCCGTTACCAGTACACCGTTTGGAAGTGATTCGATAATTGTGTGTACACGACTTTGGGAGGTATGAAGATCCGCCAAAGTTCGCTTTCGTTCCATTTCCAGTTTTTCTGTTTCCTGGGTCAATCGCATTTTTTCACGTGCACGGTTTACAACGATTCGAAGCTGATCCGGTTCATACGGCTTT
Organism: Desulfobacterium sp.; assembly: GCA_013824585.1. Taxonomy (GTDB): domain Bacteria; phylum Desulfobacterota; class Desulfobacteria; order Desulfobacterales; family SURF-7; genus QZKS01. Next base: position 5,926 of record PNOB01000093.1, read on the forward strand.
GGAATAAAGTCATACGCACCTCGCTTCATCGCTTCGATAGCGGTCTCTACGGTTGCATATCCGGTGATAACAATAACAAGAATTCCTCGATCCAGTTCCATAATTCGCTTCAGGACTTCCATCCCATCGATCCCCGGCATCTTCATGTCCAACAGGACAATGGCAACCGGTTCCTGTTCCAATATTTTCAATCCTTCCTCTCCCCTGGAAGCTTTGAAAACCTGAAAGTCCATCCGTTTCAAAATTCGTTCTGCTCCATCCCGCAGAATTTGTTCATCATCAATGACCAGTACTTTTCCTGTATCGAATCTATTCTTCACACTCGGTTCCTCCTCGATTCTGATATTCCAGAGGAAGTTCAATCCGGAAAGTAGTGCCTTCACCAACACAGCTCTTTACGGTTATCACTCCACCATGATCCTGAACAATACTGTACACCATGCTCAAACCAAGTCCGGTTCCCTTGCCTTCCTCCTTGGTCGTAAAGAAGGGTTCAAAAATATGTTTTATAACATGATCGGGAATCCCTGGCCCTGTATCACTGATTTCGATAATCACTTTATTCCCGTCTTCTGATAGGCCGGTGGATAAACGTAAATGCCCCTTCCCATCCATTGCCTGAGCGGCATTCAATATTATATTCATGAAAACATGATTCATTTGTTGAATATCAACATGAACAAGCGGCAGACTTTCCGATAATTTTTTTTCAATTGAAATATTTTGAAACAGGGTTTGATTTTCAAGTAAAAACATTGTTCTGGAAATAGCCTCATTCAGATTGTGCAGTTTTACCAGATGACTTGTTTGCCGGGCAAACTCCAATAGTTCCTTAACCGTATCCCTGCATCGCTCTGCTTCCTGTAAAATACGATTCAAATCATCCTTTGCACTCTGTTCCAGATCATAATCTTCAAGAAGGAATTTTGTATACAGTGTAATTCCGCCAAGAGGATTGTTCAGTTGATGAGCAACTCCGGCAGAAAGTTTTCCAAGGGAAGACATTTTCTCTGCCTGAAGAAGCTGTATCTGAGTTTTTTCAAGCTCACCTTTTATCCGTAATTCCTCACGTAAATCATGAAAAAATCCAATGGAGGCAACCTCTTTATCGCCTTTGTAAACAATGGATGCATTTAATCGGATCGGAATAATGTCCCCATTTTTTTTAATGACATCGACCTGAAAAGATTTCAGCTTGCCTTTCCCTCCATAATCATCACTACGGAGCCTTCGCATGATATCACGCGCCGTATCACCCTGATAAAAATCTCTTATGTCTAATGAATCAAGCGCCTCTTTAGCACTGTACCCACTGATTTCTACAGCGGCATCGTTGAATATCAAAATTTTTCCGGTCATATCGGCTGCGATGACCCCATCCACTGAACTGAGAATCAGATTTTTTAAAAGAGAATTGGCTCGTCTGAGATCCTCTTCCATTTCTTCTCGTGAAGGTGTGTCAAATTCAAGGACGGCAACTGCATCAATCTTATCTTCTGAAAATATTGGATAGGAATAGCGACAAGTGGACCACTTTTGATTGGATAACGTATTCTCCTTTTCCCTTAAAATAGGCCTTTCCGATAAAACGGGTCTATCCGATTTCAAAACCTGTTTTGCAGGACAATTTTCCCCTGGGGACTCCCACTCGCAAAGGAGTTGATGACATTTTTTTCCAACGATATTGAATCCGTGCTTTTCTTTTGTGTAACGATTCGTTGCCAGGATTTGGAAATCGGGGGATATGATAAAAAAAATCCTGTTAGAAGCATCGACTGCCTTTAAAAGATATTCTTTCTCTATTTCAGAGCGCATGATAATTTTTTTTAAAACTCCTCATCCATTGCTTTTAAAAACTCTTTTGCTTCTACATCAATCTTTGTCCACAGGGAAAAACTTCTCCTCGCCTGATGAGCAAGAATGTGACGTCCATCCAGGAATTGAACTGCTTTTTGTTGCGCTTTTGCTTCCCATAAATTGACCAGTCGTCCATAATTCACATCCATGATAATTTCACATTCCCGGATATCGCATTTATCGACCAGGGCTGCAAACTCCGGTGACTCATCAGAACTTGAAACCGAAGTGGCATTGATCAGAATATTTGCCTTGATCGGCCCATCGTTGACTGACTCGATCGGTAATGCAGTACCCCCGATGTTGTTCACGATTCCGGCTAGGCTGTTTTTATTTCTTCCTACAATCAGGATTGATTCAGCTCTCAACCAGTTCAAGATAAATACGATCGCTTTTGCAATCCCTCCGGTTCCAAAAACCAAAGCGGTTTTGCCGGGAACATTGAACCCGATCTCTTCCAGGGTATCCATAAACCCTATCGCATTGGTATTATATCCTTTTAATATTTTGCCTTTTCGCACAACCGTATTGACGGCTCCGATAATATTCGCCCCCTCTGAAAGAATATCCAGATGGGGAATAACCGTTTCTTTATAGGGGACAGCAATATTGGCCCCATCAATATTCAGAACCCTGAGACTCTGCATCGCAGGACCGATTTGGCCATTTTCAATCTTAAAGGGAACATACATTCCGCGTATTCCAACTCTTTTTAATACACTGGAAAAAATGACAGGGGATTTTGATCGAAAAGAGCGCTCATCTCCTAAAATACAAAATATTTTCATTCGTTTGTGCCTGTGTGGCTTAAATCAAAGCTTTCCATTACCCAGAAGCAACTGTGGGAAGATACCGTAACAGATGTACTTCCAACCAGTTTCGGTTCTTCCCAAAAGTTTGCTTTTCGTAAAACATCTGGGGAAAAATTGTTTTTCCAATCAACTGACAAGTCGTTTCACACTATCCAAAATATCTTCTGCTGACGCCGGCTTTGGAAGATAGTCATCTGCCTCCATGCTCATCCCGTCATGGTGTGAATACCTTGTGGAACCTACATGATCGGCAACAGCCGTCAACATGATAATAGGAATATCTCTATATTTTTCACTTTTCTTCAGTTCTGCACATACCTCATAACCATCTTTCTCCGGCATCATTACATCCAGGACAATTGCATCCGGAGGATTTGATTTAACTTTATCCAATGCTTCAACACCGTCATAGGCCACTTCTACGTTAAAGCCTGCTTTCTTCAGATTTGCCTGGACAATAGACGCGAAATCAGGTTCATCATCCACAACAAGAATGGTCTTTTTATCGCTCATTTATACCCCCCTTAAAAAAATGTATTTCTTAATTTTTTATATGATATCGAGATTTATCTCATTATAACAATTCGGAAAAATTCGGCAACAAATTTCTATATCCATTGCAATGTAATAAATCAGCCATCTGGATGACTCCAGAAGAAAAAACAAACCGTTTTCAGATATTCAAAACAGATTACATTTCCGGTCTGGGAAGCAAGCCTGCTCTTTGAACAATTTCAGGAACTTTTTCCTCCCATTCGATCGCCATAACATGAAAACCATGGACTCCTGTGACCTCTTTTAGTCTTTGTATGGTTTCAACGCAAATATTGATCCCCTCTTCGGCCTGTTTGTCTTTCGGTCTGTCGGACATCCTCTTTACAACTTCATCCGGAACATCCATCCCCGGAACCTTATTTTTCATATAACGAGCCATACCAGCAGATTTAAATGGTGTAACGCCCGCCAGGATATGAACCTTTTCATGCAAACCCCGATCCCGAACTCCTTCCATCCATTTTTCAAATTTATCGAGGTTATAGATACATTGGGTCTGGATAAACTCGGCACCTGCAGCCACTTTCTTTGCAAGCCGGGCTACCCGAATTTCAAAAGGATCTGCAAATGGATTGGCTGCTGCTCCAACAAACATTTTGGGAGGACGTTTGATCTCATCTCCTCCGATAAATTTTCCTTCATCACGCATTCTTCTCACGGTTTGAATCAATTGCATGGAATCCAAATCATGTACATTCTGTCCGGATGCACAATCGCCGAAACTCTGATGATCTCCTGACAGGCAAAGCATGTTATAGATATCAAATGAAGCCGCCCCAAGAATATCACTCTGCAAAGCAATTCGATTCCGGTCTCTGGTAACCATCTGAAGAACCGGCTCCAATCCCATGAGTTTCAGCCTGATACAGGCTGCCAGACTGCACATCCGGGTAACAGATGTCTGATTGTCGGTGATATTTATGGCATCAACATAATCCTTGATTAAATTTGCCTTTTCAATAATTGCTTCAGGATCACTGCCGCGGGGTGGACCACACTCGGATGTCACGGCAAGATTACCTGATGCAAGAATTTTCTCAAGTTTACTCGGTGTTTTTTCTTTCATTCTTGAACATCCTCCCTGACAACTTTTCTGGGTCCTCCAGCTCGATCCGAGGACCAATCCTTTATATCCAACAATATTTCATAATCATCCATCCTGCCCATGGCTTTTAGTCTATTAATAATCAATTGCCAGGCGCAATCCAATTCCTTGCTGATTTCACATTTACCATTGGTTGAGCCTCCGCAGGGACCATTTAATATTCGTTTGGCGCATCTGGAGATCGGACAGATTCCGGCAGTACTTGCCAGAATACATTGCCCGCATGCCTGACATCTTTCTGTCCATAGTCCCCTTTTCTCGGTGGCACCTAAAAAACATGTATTCACCCCCGGATAAACCGGGATTGAAATATATTTATCTGCCATAAACTGAACACCGACTCCACAGGCGAGAGAAAGAACAGCGTCATATGTATCAATCCGATCCCGTATCTCTTCCAGATATTCATGATCGCACTGCCGTTCCAGGGTAACTTCATCGATCCGCTTTTCCTCCCCCTGGTTCAGGAAATACATACGAAGAGCCGAGGCTAGTATGCCAACCTCCTTTTTTCCGCCTGCCTCACAAACGGTAACACACTCATTACATCCCAGCAGAAGAATGTTTTTATAGTCTTTTATTTCTTTGATAACTTCTTCCATCGGTTTTTTTTCAGCAACAATCATAAATGCACCTTCACTGATAATGGGTTTCGTGTTCACGAGTTTGAGTTCAGCATGAACGATCCACGATTCTTTTCCAGTAAACCTAGAGAACAGGTTGACCGTTTGAATGAGAACTCAACCCCTGGGCGATCAGATAAATTTTTCAGGCCGCCTCGGTTTGCCTGTTGATATTTTTTTTCTTCGCCAATTTTATCGGGTTCGGTCCCAGCTCAACAATCTTATCAAACATCTCTTTTGCAAATCTTACAAAAAGCGGTGCCTCGCTTGAAGAAAGGTTATACATTCTGACACGCTCGCCTCCGATTCCAATATCATCCAGCATTTTTTGGGCTTGCGCTACACGTTTCCTGGCTCGAAAGTTTCCCTTGTTGAAATGACAATCGCCTTCCATACATCCAACCACATAGACGCCATCAGCACCTTTTTCAAAAGACCTCAGGATATGAATGACATCTACTTTTCCGGTACAAGGAACCCGAATAATTTTTACACTTGTAGGATAACTCAGCCTCATCGAACCTGCCAGGTCCGCAGCAGTATACCCTCAGAAGTTGCAACAAAAAGATATGATAATCGGTTGAAAATCCTTACTCATAAAACCCCTTCCAGCAAAGCCTCCACCTTGCTAAGTAGCTGATCATCCTCGTACCAGTTGAGTTCGATTGCTTTGGCCGGACATTCTGATGCACAAATGCCACAGCCATGGCACAAAGCCATATCGATCTCACTGACACCGTCTTTGTTTATCCTGGGTACGTTATATGGACATGACCGCACACAAATCAGACAAGAAGCGCATTTATCTCCATCTACTTCAGCGACAACTGCAGATAGGGTTAAATTGGATTTTGAAAGGAATGTAGCCGCTCTCGCAGCAGCAGCCTGGGCTTGTGCAATGGACTCGGAAAGCAGCTTTGGGCTGTGAGCCGTACCGCAGATAAAAATACCTTCCGTAGCCATGTCAACAGGCCTCAGCTTTACATGGGCTTCCATAAAAAAGCCTTCGGCATTTCTTGCAAGTTTCACAATGGATGCGAGTTCTTCTGTATCTTCTGCCACCATTCCGGCACTTAAAACAAGAAGATCTGCATCAGCTTTTAGATCACAATTCAAAACATGATCGGTAAAGGTTACAAAGATCTCCCCTTCTTCAACAGAAACTCGGGGCGGATTATCAGCTGAATATCTCGAAAAAATGACTCCCAGTTTTCGAGCCTCTGTATAATAATCTTCAAGCAACCCATAGGTTCTGATATCCCGATACAGAATAAAAACCTCTGTGTCCGGATTCAGTTTTTTGATATGCAGGGCGTTTTTAATGGCTGCCTGGCAACATATTCTTGAACAATTCGGATTTTCATCATTTCTGGATCCCACACACTGTATCATTACAACCCGGTTCAGTTCATCCGCACCTTTTTCTTCAAGCTGCTGAGACAAAGCAACCTGGGTGATCACCCGCTTATCTTCTCCATATAAAAATTCTTTTGGTTGGTATTCATTTGCTCCTGTAGCAAGAATAACAGCCCCATGATTGATTTTTCTTTCATACATACCCGGGCCAACCAATATCTCTGTTGTAAAATTTCCCTTGAATCCTGAAAAACCAACAACAAGAGAGGTGTGAAGAACCTCTATCTTCGGATGCATGTTTATTTTCCGGATAAGCTCTTCCAGGTAGATACCAATATTTTTCCCTTCAATTGTTTCGGTAAGCCGATTTGCCATTCCCCCCAGATGAGATTCCTTCTCGATCAAAACGGTTTCAAATCCTTGATCTGCGAGATTCAACGCTGCATTCATTCCAGAGACGCCACCTCCAATAACCAGAGCTCTTGCGTTTACCGGAATTATCTTTTCATGCAAAGGCGACAACTCTTTTGCCCGCGCAATGGCCATCCGGACAAGATCCTTGGCTTTTTCAGTCGCAACTTCAGGTTCATTCGAATGAGGCCATGAATTCTGATTACGGATATTTGCCATTTCAAACAGATATTTATTCAATCCGCAGGATTCAAGCGTATCCATGAATATTCCTTCATGGGTTTTCGGTGTACACGCAGCCACCACAATCCGGTTCAATCTGTTTTCCTTGATAATCTCTTTCATTGAATTCTGGGAGTCCTGAGAGCAGGTAAACAGATTTTGTGTACTGAAAACAACACCCGGAATGGTTCTTGCGTACTCTTCGACCGCCTTAACATCAACCACTCCCGCAATGTTAATACCGCAATTGCAGACAAACACACCAACCCTCGGTTCTACACCATTGACATCAATCTCTTCCGGGATTTCAACAGTCTTAATACAGGTGCCTCTAGCATCTGACAAAACAGCACCGGCGGCGGCAGCCGCAGCACTGGCCTCAATGACCGAAC
>PNOB01000094.1 GCA_013824585.1 Desulfobacterium sp.
GATTCCCCTTCTGCAATTTTAGGAAGATATTTGCTTTTTAACTCATCACTGCCAAATCGAAGAATACACTCAGATGCATATCCAGCCATGGTAATGGTAATTCCCATACTGGAATCTTTCCGGCACAGTTCTTCAGCAATAATAACATTTTCAAATATTCCCAGGTTTGCACCTGAAAACTTTTCTGGAAAGTGGATACCAATAAATCCTAATTCAGCAGCCTTTTTCCAGGTTTGTATTGGATATTCTCGATTTTTTTCAAATTCCTGGATCTGCTCTTTGTTGAATTCCCCTTTTGCAAATGCTTTGACGGCTTTCTGAATCTGTTTTTGTGATTTGTCAAATTCAAACATTTTGTCTTACTCCTGAACCGTTGCCTTCCTTATAGGAAGTTTTTTTGCTTTTGTTGTTGCTGTATAATTTGGGTATAACGTATCCAATAGAATAATGCCTATATTTTACAATTATATTGTTTTTTTATCCTGAACAAATGCTGGTATCAGAATGAAATTTAAAGTTTCTTTTACAACGTTTAAATAGTCCTGAGATTCTGCACCTATGATCGGGCTTAAATATTTTTTACCGGCAATAAAATTAAACAGGGACAGCATGACCACCATAACTCTGGCCTTTGCCTGTTTTGTGATTTTATCCTTATCCATGGCAAGTCCCATTGAAATCGCAATCCCGGTAATGATATCAATAAAATGAAATTCAGCTATATCTTTTCCCTTTGGTTTGGTAAAATAGTTTAAAAGAATCAGGTTTGTAATTTCTGAATTTTTAAAAAGGTAGTCGCAGGATTCATTGATTGCAATTTCGAGGCGGCTGGGAAGAGGCTTTCCATGTATGATTTTTTCTATCCGTTTCAACTCTTGTTTCAACTCTTCCTGGGTATCCATGAGTACTGCATTGTAAAGGTCTGCTTTTTCACCCCAATGATAGTATAGTGTAGAAATATCGATACCAACCGTTTTGGCGATCATTCTGGTGGTCGTACCTGAAAAACCGTTTTTACTGAAGATTTTACGTGCGGAAGTCAGTATTTTGGCTTTCATTGAGTTTGGATCTCGTCGGGCCTTTTCAAGGGGTGTTGCCATAAAGTGTCGCCTTTTCCCATCAATTCTATCCCAAAATCTGTTTGCATCAATTGATGGAGAGATTAGCCAATCTCTCCCTTGTTGTCAAGTATAATCTGATGTTCAAACGGATGTTCAAAATTCATTTTATACCGTTATGAATATTGTATCACTTTTGAATAATTAACATATCGATACTTAAAGGTTGTTTTCTTCGGAATTTTTGGTAAAATGATTGCAAAAAACAACTGCAGAAAACCAATTGAATATGGAAAATAAGACATTAAAAATAAGGAATAAAGATATGATGAAAAAAAAGAGTTTTATGGCTTTTTGTTTGATCATACTAACCGCAAATATTGTAGGTGCGGAGACATACAATGGTGTGGAAATTGAAAGCGCTACAAGCTTTGCAGATAGTATTGTGGATTACTCAGCAGGAGAAAATGTAGGGGCTCCATACAATGAAGCTTCGGCTGCCCTTGGAGCTCCCGATTTTACGGATAACCATAATTTGCCGGACTATCAGGTTGCACCATTTCCATCGGTTAGCCTCGGCGATGCCGGAAGCCTTACCCTTCTTTTCACCAATAATTCCTTAACCACATCCGGAGACAGTGGGATTGATCTATGGTTTTTTGAGACAGGGCAACAGATCGAGTCAACCGAGATTTCCATCAGTAAAAATGGAATAACATGGATACCGGTAGATACCATTGGAGGAGCAACTTCTGGTATTGATATTGACGCATATCTGGATTCAGGAGTCGAGCTTTGGGGTAAATATTATTATGTCAAAATGACAGACTTGAATGAAAAAAAGTCCGGGTCCCCTTTTGCAGGAGCTGATATTGATGCGGTTGCAGCGCTGAGTAGTGCGGTCACAGATGATGTCAATGCCCCTGTGGCGGTGATCGGCCCGGATCAAACAGTATCCCAAGGTGATTCTGTAACTCTGGATGCAACAGCTTCCTATGACCCTAATGGTGGTTCTTTTTCATACTTATGGACGCAATCTCAAGGAACTGCGGTTGCATTATCAAACAGCACAACTGTACAAGTAACCTTTACAGCTCCGACTGTTGTCGCCGGCGGGGAGTCTCTTGTTTTCAAACTGACCGTTACCGATTCCGGTGGGCTGAACTCTTATGCAAATACCATCATCACCGTGATCGGAAGCTCCGGGAATCTGCCTCCGGTAGCAAATGCTGGCCCGGATCAGGATGGCATCGCTCAAGGTGATACAGTTTTACTGAATGGATCCAATTCATATGATCCTGAGTCTGCTGGGATTCAATCCTACTCATGGGTACAATTATCAGGAACTTCTGTAACCCTTTCCAGCTCATCTGATGATAATCCAACTTTTACAGCTCCGTTTGTCGGCACCAGCGGTGAAAACTTGGTGTTTGAATTAACTGTATCGGATACTAACGGTTTGCTCGGAAAAGACAGGTGTTCTGTTGCGATTACGGATAAAAATTTGCCACCATTAGCAGATGCAGGGGCAGATCAATTAGCTGGTTTAGGGGTTCTTGTTACACTGGATGGCTCCGGTTCTACTGACCCTGATACTGGCAAGGGAGATCAGATAAGTTATCATTGGAGACAATTATCTGGGACTGCGGTGGTATTTTCCGACTATTCTGTAATCAGTCCCACATTTACAACACCTTCTTCCTTGGCCAGTGATGAGGTTTTGATCTTTGAACTTACGGTTACCGATTTGGCAGGGCTTAGCGCAGTGGATACATGTATTGTGAATGTTGCCATTGGATCAAATAATCCGCCGACCGCAGATGCAGGTCCGGCAACCGCCACTATGGTGGAAGGGGCATCCATCGATCTTGATGGATCCAACTCCAGTGATCCGGACGGTGATGTCATCACCTATCGATGGACACAAAAAACAGGTCCTCCACTGACATTTTCAGATCCGTTGGACGCGCAAACCTCTATTACTTCATCAGATGTTACGGCAAATGAAGTCGCAGTCGTCGAGCTGACTGTCACTGATGCCAGCGGACTTCAGGGAACCGATAAGATCAGCATTGCCATAGACGATACCGGGGCTACGGTTGGGGCATCAACAACCGATAGCGGTGGTGGTGGAGGTTGTTTTATTTCTCTTGTAAATAATTAATTTTTTCCTTTTTACTCGGATTGCTATTCCAGCGATGATGATTTAGACCATCAATCATCATCGCTGTTAAATCAACGATTCTATCAATCTCTTCTTTCCCTTCTTAAAAAAAAGAACGGCTTTCTGTTTTTTTTAGCAATCGATATTCCAATTCGTTTTATTGGCATTTCTTGTTTCTATTTGATGAATAATTTGACAAAATGAATTGGAATGTATTATAATAACTAAAAATTTGTAACAAGGCTTGAATATTTTCACCGATAGATCTTGCATCTAATATATTTACTGTTTACGGATAAATATTTTCACAATAAGTCATTTTTTTTATATCTTGATTTATCCACAAGGACGCACTCATTTTTAATTTTTTTTTAAATCATCATCCTTCTCTTGGGTACAATTTCAAAGGTATAAAAATAAGTAAAAGCATCTGTTTAGCATCGCTAATGATTTATAGTCATCAAAGTAGCAGCGATATGACAACTGCTTATCCCTTATAAGGCGGACTGTTCTATCATCTAAACAAAGCCCTGGTAATTCGCACTTTGTATATGGAGAAATAAAGTGATCGACAAAATAAATCGGTATGATCAAATTTTAACTAAAATTGCTTTCGCAAATAAATTGATCGATAAAGCGCAACTCGCAAAGGCATATTCAATTCAGAAGAAGTTTGAAAAATCTGGAGATAAAATTGCGATCGATGAAATATTTGTAAAATATAAGATGATACCAGAGGCGTTGATAAAGGATCTTCAAACTGCAACAAAAAGGAGTATTGGTAAGGGTTTTGGATCAAGAGCTTTAAAGAAAGGATTTGTTACTAAGAGCCAGATCGAAGTTGTACTGGATCTGCAGGCAAAAGAATTTCAAACAAAACATTCTTGCAGATTCGTTGGAGAGATCATGGTTGATCAGGGAATGATCACAGAGGAACAATGTCAAATTGTTTTAAAAGAAATGGAACATATTGAAAAGAAAGAATCAGATCCTGTGAAATCCATGGTTTCGGGAGTTGAAGTCGATGATAATCATAAACTCGCGGATAACGGGTCAAGAAACGAATCTTCCCAGCAAGATGGTAATGTAAATGAGCAAATTGTTGTGGAAGGCCAACAAGCAGCTTCGGATGGCAGTTATAAGAAAGGGAAAATTCAGTTAATTGTCTCTGCGAACAGACTTGAGGCTAAAATTATTGCAACGGGCGATTTGTCAATGCCTTTCACTATGGAAGAAGTCGATAATTTATTGGAAGATGCTGGAATCAATTATGAGCTGGTTGATAAAACAAAAGTAGAAGTTTTTTTAAAAACAATGTCAAATGAAAATAATGAACTGGTTGTTGCAAAAGGTGAAAACCCAACACCAGGTAAAGATGCAGTCATAACGTATTTTTTTAATTCAGATTATCTGAAGGCTTGTCGGATCAACGAAGATGGCACAATTGATTATAAGGACAGAGGTGTTGTTCCGCATGTAAATGCCGGTGATTTGATTGCAGAGAAAATTCCGGCTCAGGAAGGTAAGGATGGCTTTGATGTTTATGGGAGGCCGATTTCATTTCCAGTGCCGGAAGATAAAAATTTAACATTCGAATCCGGGGTTGAGTTATCAAAAGATGGTTTAAAGGCATTTGCAAAGGTAGGAGGACAACCCTACATGACTGTTACCGGTATGCTTTCTGTTTTTGAAGAGTTCAATGTAAAAGGCGATGTTGATTATAGAACCGGTAATATAAATTTTAATGGAAATATCAATGTAGACGGAGTAGTTAAGGACGGATTTAGTGTCAGAGGTGGTAATCTCACAGTAAAGGAGATTCAAAAATCAGAGATCTACTTAAAAGGAAATCTAACTGTGAACGGAGGGATTTTCGGGGCTGCCATTCAAACTGAAGGCCAGGTTATTGCAAAATACATAAAAGACGCCAATATCAAGTCATATGGGGATGTTGTTGTAGAGAAGGAAATTCTCAATTCCAAGATACGAACAAGCGGTCAATGTGTGATTGAGCGGGGGAAAATAATTTCCTCTTTGGTCACCGCAAAAGAAGGTATTAAAGCAAAGGAAATTGGTACAGATGTTTCTTCTCCATGTACAATAAAGGTGGGTCTGGACGAACATATCAGAAAAGTAATCCAGGGGTTTGATTACAAGATAAATCAAAGAAAAGAGGAATTAGAGGAAGAACAAGCACATTATGAAAAACTTCTTGAAGAACAGAGGAAACTGCATGAAAAAATATCTGAATTTACACAGGCCAAGGATCGTGCTCAAGCTCTTGAAAAATCATTATTAGCGAAAATGAAAGAAGCAGAGGAACAAAAAATGGAGCATGAGATATCGAAGATAAATATTGTAATCGATAAGATCCGAAAAAAAACAAAAAAAATCGAAAAAGAGATCAAAGATATTTTTTCGGAACAGGAACGTTTTGTAGAAGATATTTCAACATCCATGACGAAAATTGAAAATGGTGTTAATGAAATTGAGAAAGTGAGCAAAGAGAAAGGAGATGTTGTTGAATGGTCAAAAAAGGAGGCCGGGAATCCTGTGTTAGTCGTAATGGGATCAATTTATAGTGGAACGAAAATATTTGGACCGAATTCCATTGCCACGCTAAATGAGACAGAAAAAAATGTTACGATTAAGGAGGTGCAATATAGTGAAGTTGAAAAGAAGTGGAAAATTGAAATCTTAAAAGGAGGCGCAGTTTCCACATATAAAAAAGCTTGACAGCATAAAAAAATTTGCATATAAACCGACCAAGCGTCCGGTTTTTAATCTAATTGGTCGGAATGTTTAGCAACCTATTGGATTTTCAAGTTTACTAAAAATTTCTCCTCATGATCTTCATTCACTTGATGAAGCCAGGGTTGCTATTACCGGACGCATTGTTTTTCATCTGGAGCCAATTTCAAAAGTCTGTTGTTGTAGTTCCGGCGAAAGCCGGACACGCAGTAAAGCGTAGCGCTATCCAGTATTTTCAGTTCTTTTCTGGATATCGGCTTTCGCCGGTGTGACGCTTTTAAACCGTTTTGAAATTGGCTCATCTGGATTATAAATTGACATAATATTTCCATTTAGGAAATGGGAGGCGGTATCATTCATTTCGTCAAGATCTGTGAAAATGGTTCATTTGAAACCACGACAGTTGAAATGGCAAAATCGCTTTTTTTGCAGCAATAGGGTTCAATCATATTCATTTTTGAAAGGAGAGGATTATGGCAGTGTTTGAAAGTAGAGAAACAATGCATTCTGTATTGGGGGGGCTATTTGAGGCACTTGTTACTCATCCTGAATTCGGTCCTAAGTTTGCAGCAACTGGAATTATCATCAAGTTTAATATCACAGATCCGAAAGATCAACTGTGGATAACACCAGGAGATGGTAAAACAGGACAAGTGATTTGGGGCGATACCGATTTGAAAGCTACAGTCGAAATGACATTGAGTAGTGATACCTGCCATAGCTTCTGGTTAAAACATATCTCTATGCCGGTTGCCTTGGCAAAAGGCCTGATCAAGGCAAAAGGGCCGATGCCAAAGGTATTAAAACTGCTGCCTCTGTTAAAACCTGCATATGAAATGTATCCAGAGCATGCAAAAAGTTTTGGTCTTTCAATTGAGAAAGAAAAATAACAGGAGGGAAATCGATGGAGAGAAGTATTAAACAATTTGAAACCGACCGGTTGCTTGCAGCTCGAACAGCAGCAAGATTAATACTGGCATCTGGTACAACCTCCCCAAGGGTCGGTGGAGTAGGAGAGTGCTCAATTCATATTCTGGATGATGAATGCGATATAGAGGATGTATGCCAGGAGATGGAGAGGATGGCCCAAATCAAAAAAAGCTGGGATTTTTTCGGCAGGGATGCAGCAATGCTTCGTGATGCAGATGTTGTTCTGATTGCAACATCTCTCCGGTGTGTCTCCGACCCCGCCGATATCAATTGCAATCTATGCGGGAAGCTGGTCTGCGAGTATCTGAAAAAAGAAGAAAAATTACCAGATGAACCGGATGTGGCCTTTCGGGGGCCGTTGTGTACTTTTCGGGCTACGAACATCGCTTATGCTATAGACGGCATGATTTCTCAGGCTAGAAATCTGGGGATCGACTACGGGGTCTTCTGGTCTGTAGGTGCAGCAGCTATGCGTATGAGCATTTTGCCGCGGAATACTGGTTTTGCTCTTGCCGTGGGTATTTCTGTTACGGAGAAAAGTCCATTCAGGGATATTCCCAAACGATATGCTGAGATCAACCAGCGAAGCATGAATGACAGGATGATTCAACGATTATGGCCTCAGTTTCGCTCGATTTATAGCTGATCCATGAGGGCTGTTATTTTAAATATCGAGTTTTTGTAATATCATCTTGTTATATATCACGAATGAATCATGACAAAGGACAGGTCAATGCAGACATCCTTTATGGAGGGGTAAAATGGCAATTAAAGAAATGTCTCAGCTTGTAAGTGAAGGGTTGAATCGTGCTGTTGAACTGATGGCTGTAGCAGCTCATAACAGTTATCGGTTTAATGATAGAAATACGGTTAAAATCATTACTGTTGAGGGAGAAGATCTTGAACAGATAGCAGAATACTGTTTTTCTTTGGGAGATATGGCACCGCTGGCTGCAAGGGATGGAAGACATCTGGCGCAATTGATGAAAGAGCCATGCTCTTTAATGATTATTGGTGATAAAAGAAAATCAGATTTTAATTACAATTGTGGTGCCTGCGGGTATAAAACATGTGCAGAGCTGAACAAGGCAGAAGAAGTGGAATCGCTCACAGCCAATGGTCCAAGTTGTATGTTTAAAAATTTGAATTTAGGAATTGCGGCAAATGCTGCAGCTTCGATGGCACATCGATTGGGATTGCATTGCAGGGTCTTCAGTACCCTTGCTTTTAGTGCAATGGCTCTTAAAGTGATAACAGATGTAGATATCGTTATCAGTATTTCTGTTAGCGTTTCCAAAAAAAATCCATATTTTGACCGTCATGAATTTTGGACCAAGGAACACTGGGATGAGATTTTTGATAAAGAGTTCCCAACATATAACCGTGGATTTATTGGGGCAGTTGAAGACTAGTCATGAAAGCTATTTGCCATTCGATCAGGCAGTAGAAAACGTTTCATGATGGAGCTAATTTCAAAACTATTAAAAAGCATCACACCGGCGAAAATCGGTGCCCAGAAAAGAGCCGAAAATACTGGAGACCAGCTTTCGCCGGAACGACAACAACAGACTTTTGAAATTGGCTCGATGGTATATATCTCAGTATATTTTGGCAGGGTAGAAAGGGGAAATACAGTATGAGTTCAAAAGCCCATTTGAATCAAGCCATAGCTTCTCATCTTATTGAAATAAAAGCAGACGATAAACCGGATAAAGAAGTTCTTATTTTTGAGAACGGAGATTATGATGACGATATCCTTACTTATAAGGACCTTTATGAAAACTCCAATAAAGTAGCTCGTCTTCTTTTGGATATCGGTCTGGGTAAAGGAGATACCTATGCGGTATTCATGAGGAATCATCCGGAATTTATTTATGCGATGCTTGCAGGACCGGTTATCGGTGCGATCATGGTTCCCATCGATCCAAGGAGTCGTGGGGATCGATTGCGGTTTCTTTTAGAAAATTCAAATGCAAAAGCAGTGTTTGTATCCGGAGAATTGTTGGCTCAATTAAACCAGGTGATTGGTCAATTGCCGAATATCAAGCTGGTTAGTGTGATCTATCGGCCGGAGCAGCAGATACCGGTTTCTAAGGATTATCCATCTCTGAATGAAATACTGGAAAAAGATTCCTGGGATTCGGTTACTCAACAGATCATGGATGTTCGCCATCCCATGCAGATTATTTACACCTCCGGGACAACAGGGGACCCAAAAGGAGTAATGATACGAAATAACCGTTTTGGCCTTTATAATATTGCCACGCGTCTAGTCTGGCAATATAAGCCAAATGATATTCTGTATTCCGGGCTGTCTCTGACTCACGGGAATGCACAGGCTGTTACTTTGTTCCCAAGCCTGAGTGCTGGGACAAAGGCTGTTTTTAGTGCTCGTTTTACCAAGAGCAGGATTTGGGATATCTGCAGAAAGTATGGCTGTACATCTTTTTCTCTCCTGGGTGGAATGATGGCTGGAATTTATAATCAGGAGAAAAAGGAGAACGATAAGGATAATCCAGTTCAAACGGTCATGAGTGCAGGCACTCCGGTTTCAATTTGGGAAGATTTTGAGAGACGATTTAATGTGAGGATTCTGGAGTGGTATGCGGCTATTGAAGGTGGATTTGCCTATAAGCCGCCTGGCAAGGGGCCGATAGGGTCTTTCGGCAAACCGCTACCCGGAATGATGGAGTTCAAGATCGTTGATGAAAAGGACAATCAGGTTCCTGATGGAGATACTGGCGAGCTGATCATTAAAATGACCCGTGGAGAAACCAAGGTTGACTATCATGATCTTCCCGGTGCATCAGAAAAGAAAACGCTCGGTGGGTGGTTGCGAACCGGGGATCTTGTAAAAAAAGATGCGGATGGATGGTACTATTTTGTATGCCGCAAGGGAAGCGAACTCAGAAGATCCGGTGACTTTATTCAACCTGATCATATCGAGAGGGTTATCGGTGAACACCCTGACGTGAGTGAGGTTTGTGTTTATGGTATTCCAGCCTCATCTGGTGCCCCTGGAGAGAGTGATCTTATAGCTGCGATTTCTCCTGTTTCAGGAAGATCGATCGATCCGAAGACTATTTATGAAAAGTGCAAAGCAGACATAGAATCAAATTTTATTCCATCATTTCTTCAGATCGTTGATGAAATCCCGAAAACCATATCTGAAAAAGCTTTGGATAGAGTATTGAGGGAACAGTTCACAGCAGATGCCGAAAATATTTATAAATTTGAAGATTACAGATAATGATATTTATTCTGAATAATGCCACCTATATCCCGATGCCTTTTTTGGATGAAAGGAGTAGATCATGATTGGTTATAAAGAGTTGAATATTGAATTGACGGATGAGCAAAATGCGATTAAAGAGGAAACGCATCGTTTCGCAAAGGAGGTTTTGCGGCCAGCCAGTATTGAACTTGACAAGAAAGCACCAGATGATGTTATTAAAAGTAAATTGTTCTGGGATACAATGAAAAAAGGATATGATTTGGGCTATCATACAATTTTTATTCCGGATACATACGGGGGGTTGGCAACGGATCCTCTGGAAACGCACATTGTACTGGAAGAGCTTGCCTGGGGAAGTGTGGATTTTGCCATTGGCCTGGGGGTCTCCTGTTTTCCTTCTTTTTTTGCATCAATGGTTCCTTCAGAACGTCTGATTGATGAAATTATTGAGCCGTTCTGTCAGTGCAAGGATGCTTCCATCATTGGATGCTGGGGGATCACAGAACCGGAACATGGTACAGATACCCTTTGTCCCTATACACCTCAATTTACCGATCCAAATATTTCCGGACAGGTGACAGCCCGTCTTGACGGTGATGAGTGGATTATTGAAGGACAGAAGTCAGCATGGGTTTCGAATGGTACGATCGCAACTCAGGTCCTTGCATATTTGACAATCGACCCTTCCAAGGGCATGTCAGGTGGTGGAATCTGTATTATTCCCCTTGATCTTCCGGGTGTTCGAAAGGGTAAGCCGCTTAACAAAATGGGTCAGCGCGCCCTTAACCAGGGTGAAATTTTTTTTGATCAGGTGCGGGTACCAAAGGAGTATATGCTCGTAGATGAGGAAAGCTATGATTCAATGCTGGATATCACACTGTCGACGGCAAACGCCGGCATGGGAGCCATGTTTGTTGGTGTTGCAAGGGCAGCATATGAAGAAGCCCTGCAATACTCTAAACAGCGGATTCAAGGTGGAAAACCGTTGTTTGAACATCAAATGATCAAACATAAACTGTTCAATATGTTTATGAAGATTGAAGCGGCAAGGGCCTTGTCTCGTTCTGCCATGATTTACAACTATAATAACACACCGCCAATGATTGAATACTCGATTGCTTCAAAAGTTTTTTGTACAAATGTATCACTGGAAGTTACCAGTGAGGCGATTCAGATTTTTGGCGGAAACGGTTTGAGTTGTGAATATCCGATTGAGAAATTTTTCAGAGACGCTCGTGCAGGCCTGATCGAAGATGGAGCAAATGACAGCCTGATGATTACAGGAGCTCATCATTTATAATCATAAGAAGGAAGGAAAAGAATGGAAAATGTTTATATCATCGGACTTGGAATGATTCGGTTTAATAAGTATCCGGACCGTGGTGTCCGCGATATGTCTCATGAGGTTACACGGCTGGCGTTGGAAGATGCAGGGCTGGAAAAAGAAGATTTACAAGCAGCTTTTTTTTCCAATACATTCTGGGGAATGTTTGACAATCAGCATTCCATCAGAGGGGAGGTTGCACTCCGATCCATGGGGATTGAACGGATTCCGGTGACCAATGTGGAAAACGCCTGTGCCGGAGCATCTACAGCCCTTCATCTTGCGTATACCGGTATACGAGCCAGGATGTATGATGTGGCCATAGCACTTGGGTCTGAAAAAATCACCAATCCCAATAAAGCCCTGTCTCTTTCAGCCTATGCCACATGCATGGATGTTGGAAATTTTGAGAATCAATTAAAGAAAATGGAGGAGTTGAACAAAACATTTCAGGTAAAGATTCCGGAAGATCAGACCCAGCCGGGAGAGGGTCGAAGTATTTTTATGGATGCTTATGCTATGGGTGCGCGGTGGCATATGAGCACCTATGGATCTACGCAGAGGCAATTGGCTGCTATTTGTTCAAAAAATCATTGGCATGGGTCATTAAACCCCATGTCCCAATATCAGATGGATATGACATTGGAAGAGGTTTTAGCGGATAAGCCGATTGCTTATCCTCTTACAAGGGCAATGTGTGCGCCGGTTGGTGATGGGGCTGCTGCCGCGATCATTTGTTCTGAAAAGTATTTACAAAAATTGACAGGTGCCCGTCCGATTCGGATACGAGCATCTGTTCTTGGAACCGGGTCTGATCGAGCGTTAGATGGAGAAGATATCGGAGAACGTTTGGCAAAAGAGGCATATGAGATTGCTGAAGTAGGACCGTCTGATATCAGTCTGGCAGAACTCCATGATGCAACCGCATATGGGGAACTTCATCAAACAGAAGCAATGGGTTTTTGTCCGATTGGTGAAGGAGGGCCCTATGCTGAAACCGGTGCAACAAAGCTCGGTGGCAAACAGCCTGTCAATACCAGTGGGGGGTTGGAGTGTCGTGGTCATCCGATTGGTGCTTCCGGTCTGGCCCAGATTTATGAGATCGGTGTTCAGTTGAGGGGTGAGGCTGGAAAACGTCAGGTTGAAGGGGCAAGACTGGGGCTTGCGGAAAATGGAGGCGGCAACATTGGAGTTGAGGAAGCGGCCATGTGTATTCATATTCTTGAAAAAGTATGAGCCAATTTCAAAACGATTTAAAAGTGTCACACCGGCGAAAGCCGATGTCCAGAAAAGAACTGAAAATACTGGATAGCGCTACGCTTTACTGCGTGTCCGGCTTTCGCCGGAACTAAAACAACGGACTTTTGAAATTGGCTCGTATAATCTGAATTCGATCTGCTTCAGGAGAAATTCATTTTGAGAAAAAGTATTGCAATAACTGGTGCGGCTTCAGGAATTGGGAAAGCGACTGCTGAAATGTTTTTCAGTAAGGGATGGTATGTTGGATTATTTGATATCAATGAAAAGGATTTGACTTCTCTTTTTTCAAAGTTTGATGAGAAAAGTGCATGTATGAGAAAAATGGATGTCTCTGACCCTGAAAGCGTGAAAGATGTGATCCATTTTTTTTCAGAAAAAACAGATGGGAAAATGAATGTTCTTTTTAACTGTGCCGGCATTCTCCAGATGGGGCATCATGAAAAGATTCCGCTGAAGACTCAAAAAAAAATTGTGGATGTCAATCTGATCGGTATTTTGAACTGTATTGATGCGAGTTTCCA
>PNOB01000095.1 GCA_013824585.1 Desulfobacterium sp.
AGTAATCGCATAGGGAGTCAGCTGGTGAGAATAATAGTTACCCTTGCATGCACGGAATGCAAAAGAAGAAATTATACAACAACAAAAAATAAACGAACAACTCCAGACAAACTTGAGTTTAAGAAATACTGCAGATTTTGCAGAAAGCACATCATGCATAAAGAGACAAAATAGTCTGGATTTGATTAATGACTGTGTTTGATTTAGGCCAGTAGCATAATTGGCAATGCAGCGGACTCCAAATCCGAAGATTGCGGGTTCAATTCCTGCCTGGCCTGCCAAACCATTTTGGGGGAGCCATATTTTTTCTGGCTGCCATATAATTTAGGAGAGCAATGGGACGGTTACTAAGGAAAAAAACAGTAAGCAAGAAAAAGAAACAAAAGCAAGGAAATGGCGAACCGGAAGGTACAGTCAATGAAGCTGAGAGTAAAATTGTTTCACTTACTGATTTTTCCAAGAATAAACAAAAGCAGGCTCCATCGCCAAAAAAACCATTAGGTGCAGTAATTCCTACACCTGAGTTTTGGGCGAACAGCATGCAGTTTTTCAGAGAAGTCAGAATTGAGTTGAAAAAAGTAGCTTGGCCGTCAAGACCTCAGACGATCGGTTCTACAGCTGTGGTGATCATACTGGTCATGATCATATCATTTTTTCTGGGACTTGTTGACATGGGACTTTCCGGATTGGTTCAATTAATCCTTCATTAATACCAAGGAGATTAACGCGTGGCGTTTAGATGGTACGTTGTACATGTATATTCGGGTTTTGAAAACAAAGTTAAAACAGCTTTGGAGGAACGAATTGCGACTTCTGGTCATCCTGAAAAATTCGATAAAGTGCTTGTGCCAACAGAACAGGTTGTCGAACTGGTAAAAGGTAAGAAAAAAGAATCATCTAGAAAATTTTATCCCGGCTATATTCTTGTCCGAATGGAATTGAATGATGAGACGTGGCATATTGTAAACAATACAGCTAAGGTTACTGGTTTTCTTGGTGGGAAAAATAAGCCCGCCCCGATATCGGATGAAGAAGCAGCTCAAATTTTGAATCGTATGGAAGCAGGACAGACACAACCACAACCCAAGTTTTATTTTGAGCAGGGAGATGAGATCAGGGTGATAGACGGACCATTTACGAATTTTAATGGTACGGTAGAAGATGTCAACCCGGAAAAAGGGAAAATTAGGGTTTTTGTTAGCATTTTTGGTAGAGCAACACCGGTTGAACTGGATTTTGTTCAAGTTACAAAATTATAATATCAGGAGTAAGGAAAATGGCTAAAAAAGTTCTTGCCATGGTTAAATTACAGGTAGTGGCCGGGAAGGCAAATCCATCCCCGCCCATTGGACCTGCACTCGGGCAACATGGGGTAAATATAATGGATTTTTGCAAAATATTTAATGCAAGAACCGCAAAAGATGAAGGAATGATTATCCCGGTCGTATTAACGATCTACCAGGATCGGACTTTCACTTTTATTACCAAAACGCCTCCTGCGTCGGTATTACTCAAGAAGGCTGCCAAGATAGCGAAGGGTGCCGCTGATCCAAAGCGAAATAAGGTCGGTAATGTTACGAGGGCGCAGGTTGAAGAAATAGCAAACCTAAAAATAGCGGATCTGAATGCTAATGATTTGGATGCAGCCTGTAAGATTATTGCAGGTACGGCTAGAAGTATGGGAATAGAAGTTTCCAAATAAAAATTAAGGAACAGGTAGGAAAAGATGCCGAAACGCGGTAAGAAATACGTTGAATCTAGAGGAAAGGTGGATTCCCTGAGACGGTACGATGTTACCGAGGCAATTCAACTTGCGTTAAATTCATCATATGCTAAATTTGATGAAACGATAGATGTTGCGGTAAAACTTGGTGTTGATCCGCGACATTCCGATCAGATGGTTCGGGGTACTGTGATACTGCCGAACGGCCTTGGAAAAGAAGTAAAAGTTCTTGTTTTCGCTAAGGGCGAAAAGGAGAAAGAGGCCTTAGACGCTGGTGCTGATTTTGCCGGGAATGATGAAATCGTTGAAAAGATCAAAGGCGGCTGGTTTGGTTTTGATAGAGTGGTTGCGACACCGGATGTGATGGGAACGGTCGGGAAAATTGGTAAGATTCTTGGTCCTAGAGGCCTAATGCCAAACGCAAAAACCGGAACCGTTACATTTGATATTGCAAAGGCTGTAAATGAACTAAAAGCAGGGAAAATCGATTTCCGAGTTGAAAAGGCAGGAATCGTACATGCCCCTTTAGGAAAGGTTTCGTTTGGGGTTGATAAGCTGGTAGAAAATTTTACCTCTTTTCTTGACAAACTGATTCGCCTTAAACCGGTATCAAGCAAAGGGATTTATTTGAAAAGCATAGCAATCTCAACAACTATGGGACCAGGCATAAAAGTAGATACAGTTCTCGCCAAGGATATAATTAAATAGGCGTCCAATAAATCCGTTCCGGGAAAAACTGTTTTTATATAAATATCGGCATATTTGGTTGCTGATGTAATGATTATTAATACTGTCAAAGACCGTAGGTTCGTATTTTGTGTTTAATCGGCTGATGCCGGCCTACAGAGACAGCCTTAAGCTGATGAATGGGTACCTCCGGTTTTTTACAGATTGATGAAGGGGGTGGAAAAAATTGATACGGAATGACAAAGAAAAAATCGTAGCAGAACTACATGAAAATTTTAAAAAATCTAAGGTCGTCATCCTTACAAATTATAAAGGATTGGATGTTGCGACGATCAGTAGTCTGCGAAGAAAACTGAGGGCAGTGGGTGTTGAGTATAAGGTTGTAAAGAACACCCTCATACGAAGAGCCTCAAACGATACGAATGTCGGGTTGATCCAAGATCATTTCAAGGGTCCTAGCGCTCTTGCTTTAAGTTATGATGATCCGGTAGCGCCTGCGAAAGTGTTGATTAACTTTTCAAAGGACAATCAAAAGCTCGAAATCAAGATCGGCGTTATGGAGGGTAAGGTAATTGATCTGAATGCAATCAAAGTGCTTTCAGATCTACCGTCTCGCGAAGTATTGCTGGGGCAATTGCTATCTGCAATGAATGGCGTCCCGACGGCACTGGTTCGTGCATTGAATGATGTTCCTGTGAGAATGCTGAATGTTTTGCAGGCTGTCAGAGATCAAAAAACATCCGCCTAACGGTTAATGATTATAGTAAAATTTGTATAAAACTTGGAGGAAAATATGACTGATATAACTAAAGAAAAAGTAATTGAATTTATCGCAAATATGTCTGTGCTTGAACTATCTGAGATGGTCAAAGAATTGGAAGAAAAATTTGGTGTTTCTGCTTCTGCTCCGGTTGCAATGATGGCTGCAGGTCCAATCGGAGATGCCGGTGCAGGAGCCGCAGAAGAACAAACTGAATTTGATGTCATCCTTGTCGCTGCTGGTGATAAGAAAATTCAGGTAATCAAGGAAGTTCGTGCAATCACGAGTCTTGGCCTCAAAGAAGCAAAAGCACTTGTTGACGAAGCACCAAAACCAGTCAAAGAGGGCATCGATAAAGAATCCGCTGAAAAAATAAAAGCTCAGCTGGAAGAAGCGGGTGCACAAGTCGAAATTAAATAAATTGCAAGCTAACAGTCTGTTAATATCATATCCTTACTAACAGCAGGGTTGTAAGATGAAATACCATGAGGGGGGCAAATGCCCCCCGATTGGCCTTTATTAAGCAGCTCGAAAACCAAATGGAGATGGCATGTCTGGAAAGCCTTTTATGTACAAGCGACTGAGGAAAAACTTCGGTAAAATTAAGACAATCGTTGAAATACCTGATCTTATCGGTATGCAGAGAAGCTCTTATGATCGTTTGCTACAGATGGATATTCCCCCGGAGAAGCGCCAAAAGACAGGTCTTCAAGCAGTCTTCAAGTCAGTTTATCCTATAAATGATTTTACTGGAACTGCTTCTCTGGAATTTGTATCGTATAGTTTTGGTGAAGTCAAACATTCTGTGAAAGAGTGTATTCATAGAGGAATGACATATGAAATACCGATCCGAATCCGTATTCGACTGGTTGTATATGATTTGGATAAGGAAACTGGTATCTCAAGCATACGTGACATAAAAGAGCAGGAAATTTATTTTGGTACTATTCCTTTGATGACGGAGAAAGGTACGTTTATCATCAATGGAACGGAACGTGTTGTTGTCAGCCAGCTGCACCGTTCTTCCGGTGTTTTTTTTGACCACGATAAAGGGAAAACCCACTCAAGTGGCAAAATTATCTACACTGCCAGAATCATTCCGGTACGAGGTTCATGGATTGATTTGGAAGTTGATCCAAAAGATGTAGTCTATATCCGGATTGATCGACGTCGAAAATTTCCTGTTACACTTCTTTTTAAAGCTTTTGGATTTACTACAGAAGATATTCTGGATTATTTCTATGAAAAAGAAACCATTTTTATTAAGAAAAATGAATTTTTTCTTTCTTTTAATGAGAATACATTAAAAGGACAGAGAGCCAGTTGCGATGTCATCGATCCGAAGACCGGCGAAGTGATTGTCAAACAAGGAAGGGTTTTTACAAAAAGAGCTGTAAAACAGATTATGAGTGCTGGCCTGGATATGATTCCCATCACGAGAGAAGACATTCTCAAAAAATATCTTGCCTCTCCAGTTGTTGATGCAAAAAGTGGTGATCTGATCGGGAGACCTGCGGAAATCATCGATGAGACGCTCCTAAAGAAACTGATGGAAATCGGTATTGAAGAGGTAAATCTTTTATTAGTCGATCCAGCTTACAACAGTGATTCTATTCGAAAAACACTCCTATTGGATAAAGTGGAGAGTAAGGCAGAAGCTTTGATTGAGATTTACCGACGCTTACGACCTGGAAATCCAGCGACACCAGAAGTCGCACTTGATTTCATTGATCATCTATTTTTCAAAACGGCTTACTACGACTTATCGGGTGTAGGTCGTTTAAAATTGAATCATCGTTTAAATATCAATGCCCCTATAAGTTTGAGAACCCTGAGAAAAGAGGATATTCTTCTAACGGCAAAAATACTTGTTGAGTTGAGAGACACTCAGGGAGTTGTGGATGATATTGATCATCTCGGGAACCGGCGTGTTAGGGCTGTTGGGGAACTTTTGGAAAATCAATACCGAATTGGTTTGGTCCGCATGGAAAGGGCAATTAAGGAACGTATGAGCATGCAGGAGGTTGACGCACTGATGCCACATGATCTGGTTAATCCTAAACCCGTTTCAGCAGTTGTAAAGGAGTTTTTCGGAACAAGTCAGCTATCCCAATTTATGGATCAAACCAATCCACTTTCCGAGACGACCCATAAGAGACGACTAAGTGCTCTCGGCCCCGGCGGATTGACCCGGGAACGTGCTGGATTTGAGGTACGGGATGTTCATCCGTCTCATTATGGAAGAATTTGTCCCATTGAAACCCCTGAAGGGCCCAATATTGGATTGATTGTATCCTTATCCACATATGCGAGAGTAAACGATTTTGGTTTTATCGAGACGCCCTATCGTGTTGTTAGGAATTCAACGGTTTCAGATGAAGTTAAACTTCTTAGCGCGTTTGAAGAAAAGGAGCACCCGATTGCACAGGCAAATGCACCTGTAGATAAGTCGAATCGTTATGTGAACCCGTTAGTAACATCTCGTGTTCAAGGGGAATTTATGATGGTTCGGGCTGAAGATATTGAGTTGATGGATGTTTCTCCGAACCAGCTTGTAAGCGTATCGGCGTCCTTAATCCCGTTTTTGGAAAACGATGATGCGAACCGGGCATTGATGGGTTCTAACATGCAACGTCAGGCGGTTCCACTAACTCAGACAAGAGCGCCATTGGTTGGAACCGGTATTGAAGGAGTTGTGGCAAAGGATTCCGGTGTGACGGTTGTTGCAAAACAGGATGGTGTTGTTGCCGATGTTAATGCCGGACGAATTGTTTTAAAGCATGATTCTTCAGATTTAAAGAATGATCGCCCGGTTACGATCCATAATTTGTCAAAATTTATTCGTTCCAATCAAAATACATGTTTTAACCATAGACCTATTGTTAAAAAAGGGCAGCATGTAAAAACTGGTGAGATTATTGCGGATGGGCCAGCTACTGAATTGGGCGAGCTTGCACTTGGCAAAAATGTTACTGTGGCTTTTATGCCATGGGGTGGTTACAACTTTGAAGATTCCATCCTCGTGAGTGAACGCCTTGTAAGGGATGGTATATTTACTTCGATTCATATTGAAGAGTTTGAGGTTGTTTCCAGAGATACGAAACTTGGTAAAGAAGAGATTACCCGGGATATACCGAATGTCGGTGAGGAAACGCTGAAGGATCTGGATGATTGTGGGATTATCAGACTTGGAGCGGAAGTAAAACCAGGAGATATTCTGGTTGGAAAAATCACACCAAAAGGAGAAACTCAACTATCGCCCGAAGAGAAGTTGCTGCGGGCAATTTTTGGTGAAAAAGCGGGTGATGTTAAAGACACTTCACTGCGGGTACCTCCTGGAGTGGAAGGTATTGTAATTGACGCCAAGGTTTTTTCACGAAGAGGTGTGGATAAGGATGATCGGACCCGACACATTGAGGACGCAGAGATCGCAGCTCTGGAAAAGGATATGGAGGATGAAATCCGGATCATTGATGAAATTGCATTGGATGAATTGAAACGGGAACTGATTGGGCAGCAGTGTGAAACTCCCCTGAAAAAAGGTAAAAATATTTTAATTCCAAAAGGTAAATCTATTGAAGCTTTTATGTTGGAAGAAGTAAAGGTCGCAGATCTTGAGGGGATCGTCCTAAACAATGCGGAATTAACTGAAAAAATCCATGATATATTAGATCTCTGCAGGAATCAGAAAAACGTAAGCCGATCCAGATTTGAGGAAGAGGCAAGTCGTTTTGAAATAGGCGATGATCTGCCACCCGGTGTTATTAAGCTGATAAAAGTCTATATCGCCATGAAAAGGGTGCTGTCCGTTGGGGATAAAATGGCAGGACGTCATGGCAACAAGGGCGTTGTTTCCCGTATTCTTCCGCAGGAGGATTTGCCCTATTTCAAGGATGGTACAACAGTTGATATGGTTTTAAACCCCTTGGGCGTTCCTTCCCGTATGAATGTTGGACAGATCTTGGAGATTCACCTTGGGCGAGCAGCCCGTGTTCTTGGCACTCAGATCTCTGAGTTGATTTTGGGAAAAAAATATCAAGATTTAAGAGAGAAGTGCAAACGAATTTTTACCAGAGAATCTGAACAAGGATTCATCGATAGCATGGATGATACTGCTCTTTGTGATTTCGCCAAACACTATAATGATGGTGTACACATGGCAACGCCAGTTTTTGATGGAGCCAAAGAAGATGAAATCAAGGCACTTCTGAAAGAAGCCAATGTGCAGACATCCGGTCAGGCAACCTTGTTTGACGGCAGAACCGGAGAGCCTTTTGACGGGAAAGTCACTGTTGGCACAATGTATATGCTTAAGTTACATCATCTTGTAGATGACAAGATTCATGCCCGGTCCATTGGGCCATATTCTCTGGTTACTCAGCAACCCTTAGGTGGTAAAGCTCAATTCGGTGGTCAACGGCTTGGGGAGATGGAAGTTTGGGCTATGGAAGCTTATGGGGCGGCACATGCATTACAGGAATTTTTAACAGTTAAGTCTGATGATATGGCAGGCAGAACCCGGATGTATGAAAAGATCGTAAAAGGGCAAAATGTTCTCGAACCTGGATTGCCTGAGTCATTCAGGGTATTAACCAAAGAGCTTATGAGCCTTGGACTTGATATAAACCTTATTGAACATTGAACCTAAACAGTAGGGAGAAGGTATTGGAAACTATATACGATTTCTTCGCAAAACCAAAAGATCCGAAATGCTATTCCGGAGTACAAATTTCTCTGGCATCCCCAGAAAAGATACGGGAATGGTCACATGGGGAGATTAAAAAGCCGGAGACCATTAACTATCGTACTTTTAAGCCGGAAAGAGATGGTTTATTTTGTGCAAAAATTTTCGGTCCCACCAAGGATTATGAATGCAATTGTGGTAAATACAAACGGATGAAACACAGAGGTGTTATCTGTGAGAAGTGTGGTGTTGAGGTAATTCAGTCCAAAGTTAGGCGGGACCGGATGGCACATATTGATTTGGCCACACCGGTAGCACATATCTGGTTCTTAAAAAGTCTACCGAGCAAAATTGGTAATCTTCTGGATCTCACACTTAAAAATATGGAAAAGGTGCTTTATTTTGACAGCTATGTGGTGATTGATCCAAAAGAAACCGGTCTTATGAGAGGTCAATTATTATCAGATGAAAAATATCATGAAGCAATAGACCTGTATGGCTCCACAAAATTTGAGGCCGGGATCGGTGCTGAAGCAGTTAAAGCGCTGCTCGAAAAACTAGATTTAAATGAAATATATAAAACGCTTAGAGAAGATATCGTTACGACTTCTTCAGAGGCGAAACGAAAGAAATTGGCAAAACGCCTAAAGATTATTGATGCCTTTCGAAACTCAGGTGTTAGTCCATTGTGGATGATTATGGATGTAATTCCTGTTCTGCCCCCGGATTTAAGACCGTTGGTTCCACTTGAGGGCGGCCGCTTTGCAACTTCAGACTTGAATGACCTGTACCGAAGGGTGATTAATCGAAACAATCGGTTGAATCGTCTTGTTGAACTGAAAGCACCGGATATTATTGTTCGTAATGAAAAAAGGATGTTACAGGAATCTGTTGATGTCCTGTTCGATAACGGGAGACATGGCCGAGTTGTAACCGGAACAAACAAACGCCCATTAAAGTCTCTTTCCGATACGCTCAAAGGAAAACAAGGTCGTTTCCGACAAAACCTTTTAGGAAAACGTGTCGATTACTCCGGCAGGACAGTTATCACGATTGGTCCAAATTTACGCTTACATCAGTGTGGTCTCCCTAAAAAGATGGCGCTTGAGTTGTTTAAGCCCTTTGTTTATCACCGGCTTGAGCATAAAGGTGCTGTTTCAACGGTCAAAAGTGCAAAAAAAATGGTTGAGCGCTTAACACCAGAGGTTTGGGATACGCTTGATGAAGTGGTAAAAGAGTACCCTGTCATGTTGAACCGTGCACCAACCCTTCATCGACTGGGAATTCAGGCTTTCGAGCCGGTTCTTATCGAGGGAAAGGCCATACAACTTCATCCCCTAGTATGCACAGCATTTAATGCCGATTTTGATGGGGATCAGATGGCAGTTCATATTCCTTTATCTGTCGAATCTCAGATAGAGGCACGTGTACTTATGCTTTCCAGTAATAATATCCTTTCACCGGCAAATGGCAGTCCCATTATTGTGCCAACCCAGGATATTGTTCTGGGTATCTATTATTTGACAACAGAAGCAGCCGGGTCAAAAGGAGAAGGTAGAATTTTTTCCAATCCCGATGAAGTTCGTTCTGCGTATGATTTTGACGCTGTGGATCTGCATGCGAAAATTGTTGTACGGATGAACGATAAACGAGTGGATACTACCGTTGGCCGAATTCTGCTGTGGGAGATCATTCCAAATGATGAAGTGGTTGCGTTTCGTCATATCCGAGTGAACTCTAAAAAAACTGCTAAGGCAGTAGTCTCGGAGATCAGCAACGGCGCCCTTTTTACCGATATGGTGAATGAACACTCAAAATGCAATATTACGGGCAGAAAAGGGCAGACCGGATTATTGAAAAAAATTGAGTTTCAAAATGTTTTTAAGATTTCTGTAGAGGATGTAGACACACTTTATTCTCTGAATGTTGGAGATATCGGCCCAATTCTGGAATCGGAGGATGGCTATCACATTTTTAAGGTGGAAGAGAAACGAACTGAAATTCCTTTTAACATGATTAACAAGGGAATGGATAAAAAGGCGTTACGCGATCTTGTTGATTACACTTATCGAAATACTGGACCGAAAACAACTGTTATACTTTCAGATCGCCTTAAGGATATTGGATATCGATATTCCACACAAGGCGGACTTTCCATCTCGATTGATGACATGATTATCCCGGATGCCAAATGGGATCTCATTAAGAGTGCAGAAAAGAAGGTTCAGGAGATCGGTAAGCAGTATACAGAGGGGCTGATTACACAGGGTGAAAAGTACAATAAGGTCGTCGATATATGGGCTAAAGCAACCGATGATATTGCCAACGCCATGATGAGCTCCATGAAGACAACAAAACCTGATGATGTTATCGATAGTAATGGACAAGTTAAAGAAAAAGTGAATTCCATTTTTATGATGGCAGATTCCGGGGCCAGGGGGAGTAAAGATCAGATGCGTCAGCTTGCCGGTATGCGTGGGTTGATGGCAAAACCCTCTGGAGAGATCATTGAAACACCGATTACGGCTAATTTTAGAGAAGGGCTCACTGTTTTACAATATTTCATTTCAACTCATGGTGCTCGAAAAGGCTTGGCAGATACAGCTCTTAAAACAGCCAATTCCGGATACTTAACTCGTCGTCTGGCCGATGTCGCTCAAGATTGCATGGTACATGAAGATGACTGCGGTTCTATGATGGGTATAGAGGTTGAAGCCCTGTTGGAGGGCGGTGAGGTGATACAGCGACTTGGAGATCGAATTCTGGGAAGGGTTGCATTGGAGGATATCATTGATCCATTTACAGATGAGGTTTTGATCAAAGGCGGTCAAGAGATTGATGAGGATGCTCTTGAGATTGTTGAAGATGCTGCTTTGACTATGGTAAAAATTCGATCTGTCCTTACATGCAGGACTCGGTTCGGTGTTTGCGCCAAGTGCTATGGACGTGATTTATCTCATGGGAAAACAGTTGAAATCGGACAGGCCATTGGTATTTTGGCAGCTCAATCCATTGGTGAACCTGGAACCCAGCTTACCATGCGTACCTTTCATATCGGTGGTACAGCAAGCAGGCGTGTTGAACAGGCAGATATCCGGGCGCGATCTGAAGGAACGATAAGGTTTGAGGAGATGAAAGTCATCACAAATGCGGAAGGGCAGAATGTCGTAATGAATAGAAGGGGTGGTGAATTCATTATTGTCAGTGAGTCGGGACGAGAAAGAGAACGCTGTCATGTCATATATGGTGCTCATGTAACGGTAAAAGATGGCCAGAAAGTAGAATCGGGCGATTTGCTGGCGACCTGGGATCCTTTTACGACTCCTATTATCACAGAAGTTCAAGGTATTGTTAAATTTGGTGATATCGAACTCGGAAAAACAATGCAGGAAAAGGTTGATCCGGTTACAGGTAAGTCCAGTCAGACCATTATCGAAGGCAAGGCTACAGATGTGCGTCCCAGAATTTCAATTAAGGATGAAAAGGGAAAGACCGCTGTACTCTCTTCAAGTGGGATGGCTAGATATATGTTGCCAGTGGGTGCGATCCTGCTTGTAGAAGAAGGGGATGAGGTTCGAGCTGGAGATGTGATTGCAAAGCTTCCGAGGGCAACAACAAAGACCAAGGATATTACCGGTGGTTTGCCACGTGTTGCAGAGCTTTTTGAGGTAAGAAAACCAAAAGAAACAGCAGTACTCAGTGAAATAAACGGGTATGTGTCTATTGCCAAGGCAACAACGAAAAAAGGAAAGCAAAAGGTTACGATAACACCCGTTGATGTTGGTGAAAAGAAAGAGTATCTGATACCTCGCGGGAAGCATATCAATGTTTATGAGGGGGATTATCTTCGGGCTGGCGAACAGATTGTCGGTGGATCAGCAAATCCTCAAGATATTATGAATATCAAAGGAGAGGTTTCTTTGGCAAGATATCTTGTTGACGAAG
Source organism: Desulfobacterium sp. (assembly GCA_013824585.1). Classification (GTDB taxonomy): domain Bacteria; phylum Desulfobacterota; class Desulfobacteria; order Desulfobacterales; family SURF-7; genus QZKS01. The sequence continues at coordinate 11,800 of PNOB01000095.1, forward strand.
TCCAGGAGGTCTATAGGCTCCAGGGTGTAAGGATAAATGACAAGCATATTGAAGTAATTGTTCGTCAGATGATGCGTATGGTAAAAATTAAAGATATCGGTGATACCGATTTAATTTCAGAGGAACAAGTGGATCGTCAGCGCTTCGAAGATGTGAATCGGGAAGTTACTGAAAAGGGGGGTAAACCTGCAGTCGGTGAACCTCTTATTTTGGGAATTACCAAAGCGTCTCTTGCCACAGACAGTTTTATATCAGCTGCTTCATTTCAGGAAACAACAAAAGTCCTGACAGATGCCGCTATGGGTGGGAAATACGACAATCTCCGCGGTCTTAAGGAAAATGTGATAATGGGCAGGTTGATCCCTGCCGGAACTGGATTGCGGGATTATCAGAATCTTGAAATTGAACAAGAAGATAATCAAGGTAAGGCCTCTGGAACTGGTATCTGAGAATCTTATTGGTTGTGGAAAGAATTTTCCTTAGGAGATAATAATTAAAAAAACTTGACAATAAAAAAAAAAAAGTATATTTTTTTTAATTTTGTTTAACGGATCTTCTGCGTTTGTAAATTATAAAGGAGTGTAGAATCAGGATATGCCTACAATAAACCAATTGGTCAGAAAAGGTAGAGAGCGGGTGCAAAATAAAACAAACACTCCGGCTCTCAAGGGTGCTCCCCAAAAAAGAGGAGTATGTACAAGGGTATATACATCAACTCCAAAAAAACCAAACTCAGCTTTGCGTAAGGTGGCAAGGGTGCGTTTGACAACCGGTATCGAGATCACGGCATACATTCCAGGTGTCGGGCATAACCTTCAGGAGCATTCCGTTGTGCTGGTTCGTGGCGGCCGTGTTAAAGATTTGCCAGGTGTGAGGTATCACATAGTCAGGGGCACCTTGGACACACTTGGTGTTGCAGATCGCAGGCAGGGGCGATCAAAATATGGGGCTAAAAAACCGAAATAATAATTGGATTTATATCCTTAACATTTAATATTACCATTTAATGCAGGTGCAAGAATGCCAAGAAGAAGAGAAGTTCCAAACCGAATAATTATTCCTGATTCCAAATATAACAATAAGCTCGTTTCACGTTTTGTGAGTTGTATTATGCGTGACGGTAAAAAAAGTACAGCAGAAGCAATACTTTATAAGGCTTTTGATATAATTGAGGAAAAAATTAAGGAATCCCCTCTTGATGTATTTGAAAAAGCAGTTGGAAATGTACGTCCCCAAATTGAGGTAAAATCCAGAAGAGTTGGCGGATCTACTTATCAGATTCCTACAGAGATCAGACCCTCCAGGCGGACAGCCCTTGCAATAAGATGGCTCCTTACTTTCTCTAGAAAAAGATCGGAGAAAAGTATGGCCAGTAAACTGGCAGCGGAACTAATGGAGGCGGCCCAGGATCGTGGGAGTGCAGTAAAGAA